>NZ_NPJL01000059.1:0-128674 GCF_002251325.1 Prevotella sp. P4-67 | reverse complement strand
CCAACCCAAGCCCGCTCCCGTGGTGACCGTCAAGGCTGTGCCCACATTCACCTGGACCACCCTCCCCGCCACCACCACGCTGACCAGCGTGAAGATATCGGTGGGCATACGCTCAAAGAGCCAGATTACCGCCACACATGTCTATGTCAACGGTCAGATGTATCGTGGCATCAAGGCGGTGACCAACGATGGCTCGGATATGCGCATCGAGCAGACCGTGCCCCTCGTCGAGGGTAGCAACATCATCAAGGTGAGCGCCACCAATGCCGACGGCACCGCCACCTCCGAGCGCACCGTAGTGCGCCAGACCACCAAGCCAGTGACAGTGACCCAGGGCAAGCGCATCGCCCTCGTCATAGGCAACTCGGCATACCCTGCCCAGCGGCTCACCAACCCGCAGAACGACGCCGCAGATATGGCTGCCAAGCTCAAGACGCTGGGCTTCGAGGTTATCCTGCTCCAGAACGGCACCAAACGGCAGATGGACGACGCCATCAACCAGCTGGGACAGCGCGCACAGGGCTACGACGCCGCCATGTTCTACTACGCCGGTCACGGCATACAGTACAAGGGCGCCAACTACCTTATCCCCATCAACGCCAATATGCACTCGGCGAGCGATGTGGAGTATGAGTGTACCGACTTGGGCCGCGTGCTCGACAAGCTCGACGAGTCGGGCTGCAAGATGAAGATTATCGCTCTCGACGCCTGCCGCAACAACCCCTTTGAGCGCAGCTGGTATCGCGGAAGCGCCGACAGGGGTCTCTCGGCTGTCAATGCGCCCGTGGGAACATTCATCTCCTACGCCACAAGCCCAGGTAGCGTGGCTGCCGACGGCCAGAACCGCAACAGTCCATACACTACAGCACTGCTGCAGACGCTCGACACGCCCGGACTGTCTATCGAGACGGTGTTCAAGCGTGTCGCCGCCAGCGTGTTTACCGCCACCAACCGTCAGCAGACGCCCTGGTACTCCAGCTCGCTGTTCCAGGGAGACTTTATCTTCAACAACAAGTAGACAGACATGAGAATTACATCACTCCTCATAGCCCTGCTCTGTGCCACCGGCATGATGGCGCAGAGCGAATATGGCACCGGACTGGTCTTCGACGACGACGCCTACGCCCGCATACCGCGCCAAGCCACCCTGCTTACCCGCGA
Source organism: Prevotella sp. P4-67 (assembly GCF_002251325.1). Classification (NCBI taxonomy): domain Bacteria; kingdom Pseudomonadati; phylum Bacteroidota; class Bacteroidia; order Bacteroidales; family Prevotellaceae; genus Prevotella; species Prevotella sp. P4-67. Next base: position 127,513 of record NZ_NPJL01000059.1, on the reverse strand, counting down.
CTATACCGTGCTGCCCAAGGCCTACTCTCTGAGGCGCTTCTGCCCCGTCGCCCGCAACCAGGGACAGTTTGGAACCTGCACCAGCTGGGCCACATCATACGCTGCACGCACAATAGCCGACGCCATACGCAACGGGTGGACATCGCAGATAGTGATAGACCGCGAGGCGTTCTCGCCCATATTCGTCTACAAGCAAATCAAGGGCAGCAACAAGCCCGGATGCAGCGACGGCACATCCATACAGGACGCCCTGGACCTGCTCACCGAGAAGGGCGCGCCCAAGTTCAGAGACTTCAACGTGCTCTGTGCCGACTACATCCCCGCAGCACTCTTCGACAAGGCGCGGAACCACACTATAGACGACTACAACACCCTCTTCTACCCCTTCGACACCTACGATGAGAAGGTGAGGACGGTCAAGAAGGCGCTGTCGCAAGACATGCCGGTCATCATCGGTATGTCGGTGCCCAACTCGTTCTTCAAGTGCAAGGACGTGTGGGTCAAGACCGAGCCCAACAATGACGGCGGCGGCCACGCCATGTGTGTGGTGGCTTACGACGACTACAAGTACGGCGGCGCCTTCCTCATCCTCAACAGCTGGGGCACCGCATGGGGCAACAACGGTTATACCTGGGTGAAGTATCGTGACTTTGCCGACAACACCCGTTATGCCTTTGAGATGTATGTGGCCAAGAGGCCCAAGCCGCAGCCACAACCCAAACCGCAGCCTCAACCCCAGCCCAAGCCGCAGCCACAGCCCAAACCGCAGCCACGCCCCCAGCCGGTCGTGCCCACCTACAGACTGGCAGGCTCACTGCGCTTCCAGCTCTCCACGGGCGAGACTATGGCAGCCACGCTCAACGCTGGCATCTACCGCATGAAGTCGGCATACATCTCCGGTACCCGCTACCGTCTGTATGTCACCAACAGCGCCCCCGCCTATGTCTACATCATCGGCTCGGACATCACCAACAAGGTGACGCGTGTGTTCCCGCCGACCGACAATATCAGCCCCGCCCTGCTCTACAGCTCGAGCAACATAGCCATACCCGACGAGAAGTGGTATATCGAGATGGACGACACCCGAGGCACCGACCACGTGTGCGTCATCTACTCGGCCAAGCCCATAGACATCAAGGCGCTGATGGCACAGGCAGAGAGGTCGGCAGGCACCTTCAGCCAGCGCGTGCGACAGGCTCTGGGCTCGCGCGCCGTAGCAGCCTCGGCCATCACCTACACCCCCGGGCAGATAGGGTTCAAGGCTAAGAGCACCGCCACCGTAGTTCCAGTATTCATAGATATCCAACACCAATAAGCAACAACCACTTACAAGAAATGAAGAGAATAATAGCAATGGGCGCCATGCTCCTGATGGTACTCACAGCCATGGCCCAAATGGAAGACCCCGTAAAGTTTACCGCCGAAATCAAGACCGGCAAGACCGCAGAGGCAGAGATAGTGTTCAGCGGGCGCATCGAGGCCGGCTGGCATATCTACTCGACCAACCTGGGCAGCAGCGGACCCACCGAGGCTTCGTTCCATGTCAACAAGGCCGACGGTATAGAACTCGTAGGCAAGCTCATGCCTCGCGGCAAGGAGAAGAGCCACTTCGATGCGATGTTTGGCATGAACGTGCGCTACTTTGAAGGCACCGCACAGTTTGTCCAGAAGATACGGTTTACCAAGCCGACCTACACCATCGACGCCTACCTGGAGTATGGCGTGTGCAGCGACGAGAACTGTCTGCCGCCGGGTGAGGTAGCGCTCAAGAAGAGTGGCAAGTCGCCCGCCGTGGCTGCTGCCACCGAGCCCGCAGCTGCCGAAGTGGCCGAGACTGCAGCCCCAGTCGTGGCCGACAGCACTGTGGCTCCTGCCGACAGCGCCGTGGCTCCCGTCACCGCCAGCACCGAGACCCTCTGGTGGCAACCCGTGACCGAGCAGCTCGAGGCGTTAGACAGCGAGGCCAACATAGCCAACCACTCGCTGTGGTACATCTTCATCGTAGGATTTATCGGTGGACTCCTCGCCCTCGTCATGCCCTGCATCTGGCCCATCATCCCGATGACCATCAGCTTCTTCCTCAAGCGTGCCAAGGACGACCGCCGCAAGGGCATCAAGGACGCCATGACCTACGGTCTGTCTATCGTCGTCATCTATCTGGGTCTGGGCCTGCTCATCACCGCCATCTTCGGCCCGAGCAAGCTCAACGAGCTCAGCACCAGCGCCGTGTTCAACGTCATCCTGTTCCTGCTGCTGCTCGTCTTCGCCTTCTCCTTCTTCGGCTGGTTTGAAATCAAGCTGCCCGACCGTTGGGCCAACGCCGTAGACAGCAAGGCCAGCAGCACCACAGGTCTCATCTCGATATTCCTCATGGCATTCACGCTCGTGCTGGTATCATTCTCCTGCACCGCGCCCATCATAGGTCTGCTGCTGGTGCAGACTGTCACCACCGGCGACTGGCTGGCACCCACCATAGGCATGCTTGGCTTCGCCTTGGCATTGGCTCTGCCCTTCACACTCTTTGCCCTGTTCCCCTCGTGGCTCAAGTCGGCACCGAGGTCGGGCTCGTGGATGACCACCATCAAGGTCGTGTTGGGATTTGTCGAACTCGCCTTCTCGCTGAAGTTCCTCTCCGTTGCCGACCTGGCCTACGGCTGGCATCTGCTCGACCGCGAGGTGTTTCTCTCGCTGTGGATTGTCATCTTCGGAGCCATGGGCCTCTACCTCATCGGCAAGCTGAAGTTCCAGGAAGACGCTGTGGGCGGCGAGATAGACAAGCCCATGCCCGTGCCCTGCATCATGGCAGGACTCTGCGCCATAGCCTTCGCCATCTACATGGTGCCCGGACTCTGGGGAGCGCCCTGCAAGGCCATCAGCGCCTTTGCGCCACCCATCAACACCCAGGACTTCAACCTCAACACCAAGACCGTAGAAGCCCATTACCACTCCTATGAAGAGGGAATGGCGGCTGCCAAGGCCCAGGGCAAGCCGGTGCTCATCGACTTTACCGGCTTCGGCTGCGTCAACTGCCGCAAGATGGAGGCTGCCGTATGGACCGACCCCACCGTGGCAGATATGCTCAACAACCAGTACGTGCTCATCTCGCTCTATGTAGATGACAAGACGCCGTTGGCAGAACCCGTCGAGGTGAGCCTCAACGGACAGCAGCAAACCCTGCGCACCGTCGGCGACAAGTGGAGCTATCTGCAGGCAAGCAAGTTTGGCGCCAACGCCCAGCCCTACTACATCGCCATCGACAACGACGGCCGTCCGCTCAACCATGCCTATGGTTTCAAAGAGGATGTAGCCGCCTATATCGACTATCTGCAGCAGGGTCTGAACACCTATCGCCGATAGGTCCAATCCCCCACCACGCATAGAGGCCCACGCCGACAGCCCCGCAATGAGGAGCATCGGCGTGGGCCTTTTATTGATATTTAACATACATCATCCCCACGAGTTGGGGATTTATATCTATCTTTGTCAAAATAACTATTTCCTACCTTATTATATATATGAGCACTTCCGACTTTACCACCCCTACAACGAGACCAATGCCGACGCCGCCAAGCGACTCTACACCAGTGCTACCCAGAAGTACGACCTCAAGGACTGTGCCGAGGCCGTAAGGCTCTATGAACAGGCGTGGCAGAAAGACCCCTATGTGGGCACTTTCCACAATCTTGCACTCTGCTACTACCACGGTTGGGGCACGGCGAAGAACGCTATGCGGTGTCATGACCTGACGTTCCACGCTGCGCGGATGAACGATGCGCAGTCCATGTACAACCTGGCTTCGTTCTACAGCTCGGGCTTCGGGTGTGAAGCCAACCCGAAGAATGCCCGCTACTGGCTGGAGCAGGCTGCCAACAAGGGCTACATCCCTGCCCGCTACACCCTCGCCGTCAAGCAGCACGCCGAGGCGCAAGCCAATCCCCCGCTGCTCCATTTCTGCTACCGCAACCTCAAGGCAGCAGCCGACAATGGCCACGAGAAGGCGCAACGGCTGATGGCCGAATGGTTCGGACCGATGACCGAAGAAGAGTGGCAAGGCATGACGACCATAGATATGTTCAACAGAGGCTGCAACTGGACCAACGGCACCAACGGCTACAACCAGAACTACGTACTGGCGCTGCGCTGCTACTATGCCGCCGCCAGCCGCGACTACGATGGCGCCTGGTGCAACATCGGTTGGATACTGGCAGAGCAAGACCGGATGAGCGAAGCCAATGAGGCGTATCTCAAGGCAGCCAACCTGGGCAACAAGATAGCTATGGTAAACCTCGCCAACAACCTCTTCTACGGCAGAGGATGGGCAAAGGACGAAGCCGGAGCCCGACAGTTTCTGCTCATGGCAAAGAGCCATGGCTACGAGGGCATCGACGAGATAATGGCTGGCTACTTCCCCGAAGACGAGGTGGATCGACAGGCCGAGGGCATGACTCCCTACCAGATGGTAAGAAGGGGATGGACGCTCATGGAGGGACGCGACGGTGAGGCGCGCAACCTCAGGGTGGCTGCGTTGTGGTTCGACCGCGCCGCTCGCAATGGCTACGACGACGCATGGGTCTACCGAGGCAGGGCACTTGCTCTGCAGGGGCTCCACGACCAGGCTTTCGCCGCCTATCGTGAAGGTGCCGACCAGGGCAATATCGACTGCATGGGCATCCTTGGACGATGCTACGCCAAAGGTCTGGGATGCGAGCAGGACAAGGGGCGTGCCATGGACTGGTGGGATAAGGCGTACCACAGATTTCACCCCAGAGCGGGCAAGATGATGACCAAACTCTGTCCCGTAGCGGCTCGCAAGAGGATGGCGCAGTACATGATAGACAACATGAAGATGTGTATCGACCTGGACTTCCGCTTCGACGATGTCAATGTCAGGAAACTGGCCGACGAGCTGATAGATCACGAGGAGTATGACACTGCGCGCACGCTGCTCAGGCGCTGCGTCTCGACCATAGCCAACAACGTGGGCGGCAGCGACCTCTACGAAGACGTGCTCGTGCAGCTGGCGTGGGTTTACTTCATGGACGGTAAAGGCGACGACAACTACAACGCGCCTTATTACAACACCCGCGCAGCCCACGACATCGCGATACTCATCGGCAATGACTACAGGGGCAGCGACAGGGGCAAGGCTGAGTTCAGGCTTGCTAATATCTTCGACGAGTGCTTCGCCAACTACGAGGACTATGAGATTGGACAGCTGGAAGAGCACTTCAGCCAAGATTGGTACAACCGACGGGCATACCACTATTTTGCCATAGCGGCAGAGCATGGGTATTATTATGCCATGTTCCACCAGGCGGTGGCGCTCATCTATGGCTCGCCGGTGGCGGAGGATTACGACAAGGCCTACGAGCTGCTCTGCCGGTGTCAGGAGTATCAGCCCAGGGCGCTCGCCTTATTGGGTCTGATGCATTTTGACCCAAAATACGGCCGCCAAGACTATCAACAGGCACGCGAATACTATGAAGACATGGTCGAAGAACTCGATATAGAGGGTAACGGCACCCTCACGGTCAGGACGTCCATGGCCTGTGTCAATCTGGCAGACATCTACATCGGGCTAAACTCGTATGCCTACGACCGCAAGGCGCAACAGCTGCTCGAGATAGTGCGCGACTACCGCGGCTATCCACACTTTGACGCCGACGCTCTCTATGGCTACATGATAGTCCAGGGCCGATGCGACAACAGGAGATACTCCTACGACGACGGCGTCGAAATGATGCGCAGAGCCTATCGCCAGCACGACGACCGCGCAGCCAAACTGCTGCGTAAGTGTGGATTATAGGCGCGTTTTAGTTAACAATTGTTATAGCGAGATAACATTTAACTAACAAAGTTGTGCTTTTGAACTTTTTGTGCAAACTATTGCAATACTTTTGCGTGTAGAAACAACACCTAAAGCATTACAATATGAAAAGAGAAATGGTTATCTCCTCGGCACAGCCAGCAGTTGAGTTCAAGAGCATCAGCAGTAGAATAGCAGCAGCGGTACGTATGCCGCTGGTGGCACTGAGTCGCTATTATTCGATGGTTCTGGAGCGCGAAATCAACATCCGCCAGACCCTCATGCTTCTCAATGCGCAGACAGCCTTTGTCTTCGCCGTTTTTCCCGTCGACGGCCCGCTCGTCCTTCGTGCCCTCTGCGCCGCATGGCTATGGCATGCCGTCAAGAAATGTCGCAACATACTTACCAACTAATCTATGATATACCTCGTAGGGCTATCCCGCCATTCTCATCTTGTCACAATAGAAGCGGGATAACCCTATACGTAGCAATTATCTTTATCTCTCCCAATCCATAATGGCATCCCAGTCAGACAGGATGCCCATAATCTAATACAATGAACACCGAGGGGGCTTCGCCAGCAGTCCACACCAAGTAGGAGGAAAGCGGCGGGTGGCCCCTCGCTTTGTGTAGTGGGACAGGAGATAGAACGCCGAAGCCCCTCTCCAACTCTCCCCAAGGGGAGAGGGCAACCGCAGCTCTGGACTATGTAAACGCAACTCCGTTAGAGTTGTCGGGGGTGCGTACCAGCCAACATAGAAGCCCCATCCCAGCCTTCCCCAAGGGGAAGGAGCCACATCAAACGCCCTTAAACACAGCAAGTAGGGACTCCCGCCCCTTGGAGAGGGTTGGGGAGGGGCTTCCCATGGCTATCAATCTCCTTCCCCTTGGGAGGGCACTGAAAAACTAAAACCCACGATCAAATTGAAAGTTGATGACGGAGAAACAGCTGTTTTACCCTTTATTATCTGTCTATTTTAGCCTTATTTTAGGCGATTTGCAGAAAGAGAAGTTACAAATCGTAAGCATTTTCCGTTTTGGTCATAAAAAAAGGGGACTTTTTCAGTGCCCTCGGGAGGGCCGGGGAGGGGCCACCCGTCAGCAGCGGCAACTCTGTAGGAGTTGCGATTACACAGCCCAGGGTTGCGGGCATGGCCCGCTACCCTGGGTAGCTGCCCCACTAATATTGCTACTCTGTAAGAGTTGCGTTTAGCCGTAGGCGTTATACTCAATCTTCTTATTTCCGCCAACCCATTTCTGCCCATTAACCTGCTGCGGGTAACGCCTTCGGCTAATCGCAATACTTACAGCATTGCTTTCTCTTTTTTTGTCCTTACCCAGGGTAGAGGCGCTGCGCACCTCAACCCTGGGCTGGGAAATCGCAACTCCTACAGAGTTGCCAAGGACAAACGAGCTGGGAAATCCACCGATGCCGGCACGCACTCGACGGTAACATACAGCAAATCCATCGTGGATGGCACGCCCACAACGGCAACTCTAAAAGAACATAAAACAAGCATTTTTCCGTAAAATGTGGATTAAAATTCCGTAAAATATGGATTTTAATTCCGTGGTTTGTGAATTATATGAGAGGAAACAACAAACACGGCAAGGCTGGTGTCATGAGGATAAGAACGATAATACCCCATGGCATGCCATGAGGTATTATTATAAGGTTCTCCGTATGAAGCTTTAACCCAAAGTACATCGTTGACGGTACGCACCCAATGGCAATATGTGGGAAATCCATCGTGGATGGTACGCACCCAACTGCAACTCTGTAAGAGTTGCGATTCCACAGCCCAGGATTGCGGGCATGGCCCGCTACCCTGGGTAAGACACCCGCTAACATAGCAACGCTGTAAGTGTTGCGTTTAGCCGTAGGCGTTACCCACAGCAGGATATAATATAGGATGATATAAACACAAAAAGCCATGGCGGCTGTTGTCGGCTTCGCCTTTTTGGTGACGGTAGCGACGCCAGTCGGAAAACGAGTTTTCCTCCTTGTCATCACCACCATCCCCAACGCCATGCGCTGCATGGCGACAACAGCAGCCACGGTAAAAAAAAGCGGCCGTTGGCCGTTCAAAAAATCCGCCGTTGGCGGTAAAAAAACAGTTGCTTGTGTTATTCCATCTGATTGACACCTGCCGATAGGAAAAAAAGCTAATCACTTTTTGTACCGGCGCAAGCCGGACTTTTTTTTACCGCCAACGGCGGACTTTTTGTATTTGCGGCTTTTCAGCCTGCCATCAGGCAGGCGCGGCTGGGGGTGGCGGGGAATAGCCGAGAGCTCGCTCTCGAGATATTACACGACACACACGGACGCACAGGGCGAAGCCCTGAAAAGCCACAAATCTTTTTGTAGCTTCTTATGCGAGTATATCCAGAGAATATCGAAGCGCATGAGACACATAACGCCTACGGCTAAACGCAACACTTACAGCGTTGCATTTTGGCTATGTATTTAGAAGCGTAGAACAACCAAAAACAATCAGAAATATCCAAACATAAACATTTAATTATCAGTACATTCTAAAAATTAACACTTTTCGGCTGCTTTTTGATGCTTCCCAAATTTCCACATATTTTTGAGACGTATTTCTGACGTGGAGAATTTGCGGGGCTTGTTTTTTGTCACACCGTGCAGACAGTTGACAAGGGTTTACAACCGTTTACGACAAGCGACAATATCCGCCCCGACATTCAGTGACGGTCACATCGTGTAGAAAGGCGACAACCGTTGACTGCCGTTTACATCCGTTCACCACTTCAGGAATATAGGATTGAAGAAATGAACCAGTAAACGATAAAGCAGTATGAAAGCAACCCGAAAATGCAGTTTTTGCGGCAAGTCCTTTGTAACCTGCAGCGGAATGCAAAGGTATTGCAGCGAGGCTTGTCAGGCGGAAGCCCGGCGAGCCAGAATGACACAGAAGAACAACCTCTTCAAAGCCGTCCGGCCAATCATGGAGATACAGCATCAGGAGTATCTCACCTTTTCCAAAGTAGCCATACTCATGGGCTGTTCCCGACAGTACATCTATAAACTTGTAGCCATGGGCAAGCTGAAAGCCTCACGCATCAGCAACCGCATGGCATTCATCCGCAGAGCCGACATCGAGCGGATGCTGGAGAGCAATCCCTACCACCGCATCCTGCCCGGCAGCACTTCCACACCGAAAAAATCCGCTTCATCTTCCTTCCCGGCGAAAAAAGAAAAAAGGGAAAAGGTAACCGATGAAGTGCCGGACTTCTATTCCGGTGAAGAGGTGATGTCCCTTTATAAGGTCAAACAGTCATGGCTCTATACCACCGCCAAACGCAATCGCATTTCCATCTGCCGTATCGCTGGAAAGAACTATTACAGCAAGAAGCATGTTGACGAGTTCTTCGGTACGGCTGTTGATATGGACAGTATCACCGACTGGCTCCTGACCGAAGAAGCGGAAGAGCAGTTCGGCATGAAGCCTGCCGCACTCCGGGCATACGCCTACCGGCACAGGATACCGACCAAAAGAGAATACGGCCGCACCTATTACTCCAAGTCCCATCTGGACGAACTCCGCAGAACCGACCTTGTGAACGACGAGCGTTATTACACCGTGGAACAGGTCCGGCAGATTTACGGACTTTCCTCAGCCAACATCTGCCATATCGTCAAGGTTAGGCACATCGAAAAGATAAAGGTCGGCGTGAAGAACCTGCTTCTACGCTCCGACGTGGAGCGTGTCATGGCTGAAAGGAACAAATAACCGCAAGCAACCGCCATTACTCGAAAATTATTTTAAAATGATTGTCGTGGAGATATTCACGGCTGTTTCACGTTGTTCCTTTGCCACCGTGAACACGGAGACACCTCCGGAAATGTACAACCAGTTAAAACATCATCAATATGAGTAAATGCAAGACAGTAACCTTGCGCAAGCGCAAGATCAAGAACGGTACACAGTATTCGCTGTGTCTGGACTATTATCCCGGCTACCGTGACAACACCACCATGAAAGTGATAACACGTGAAGCTCTGGGTATTTACATTTTTGCCAAACCTGCCAACCAGCAGGAGCGTGACTTCAACGCACGCATGATGAAGAAGGCAGAGATACTCCGCAACAGGCGTTACGAAGCCATCTTCAACGAGAACAACGGCTTCTTTGACAAGGCCAGGATGAAAGGGGATTTCCTCGCCTACTTCAAGGAACTGGCAGACAGAAGGAATATCAAGTGGCAGCACGTCTACAAACACTTTGAACGGTTTGTAAATGGCAAATGCACCTTTGAAGAGGTGGACGTGGACTTGTGCCGCAAGTTCATGGAGTACCTGCTGAACGCTCCCCAGACCATACATACCAACCAAAAGCTGCATATCAATTCTGCGGCGGGCTACTGGTCGGCTTTCCGTGCCGTCCTGCACACGGCCTACCGTGACAGGAAGATAAAGGAGAATCCCAACGGCTTTCTGGACCGTATCGAGAGTATTCCCACCATGAGAGAGCATCTGAGCCAGGAGGAACTGATACGGCTTGCCGAAACGCCATGCGAGGAAGAGGTTCTGAAAAGAGCTTTCCTTTTCGCCTGCCTGACGGGATTGCGGAAGAGCGACATCAGGCAGCTTACCTGGCAGCAGATACAGCCGTATACCAACGGCAAGATGTTCGTGACCACCCGTATGCAGAAGACGAAGCAGATTGTACACAACCCCATCAGTGATGAAGCCTACGGACTGCTCGGGGAACGGCATGAAGGACTTATCTTTGAGGGCTTCAAGGACAAGATGCTGCAGGGGCCCCTGAAGCGTTGGCTGTCGGCGGCAGGCATAACCAAGAAGATAACCTTCCATTGTACCCGGCATTCATTCGGAAGCCTGCACGTGGAAATGGGCACGGACATGGCTGTCATACAAGCCTGTCTGGGACACAAGAACATTACCACCACACAAATCTATTCCAAGATGGCTGCACAACAGATGTGCGAGGTGGTGGACAAGATAACCCTGAAACACAAGGAAGCATAGGCCTTGTTTCAGGATATTCAGGGGGAGCGGTTATTGCGTGCAGGCTTTAACCGCTCCCTCAGTTTCTGATGGCACCATTCCTTAAAAAGTCATTATAGTATGATATTTTGGTATGATTCCGGACTTTTGGTGAAAAACATTGAAAAAGAAACCGCCAACCAAGGCTAATGAGCAATAATTGGAAGAATACCATTAAATTTGCAAAGACCTGACAGTTACAAGTAATAACCGAAAAAAACGATATGGAACCAACGATAAAGGACAAATACATCATTCTGGGATTCATCGGCGTTGCCATCTGCCTGATTTCCTTTTTTATCACGCTGATTGTCTCCGCAAGTTTCAATCAGGACAATTTTGTAAGGCTGATAGTCTTTGTATGCAGCAACATTCTCGGTTGGCTGCTCTATCTCTCTTTCCAGACGGTCATTTTCGACTCATACGAGATCTGGAAACTCAAGTCCAGCAAGAAAAAGGCATCTGCCGGAATCATAAGGGCTCAGGAAGAACAGCTACAGGATGCAAATGAACCTGCAGCTCCGACACCAATGCCGACAAACAGGGAAGCAACCCCGGATATAAAACCGGTAGAGATTGCCATTGCCCCGGAACTGCACGAAAAGAATCGTGCCAGCTATGAGGACAGACAGAAGCAGGAAGAGGCGGAACGGATCCGCATGGTCATGGAGTACATCCACTTCGTCATGCCCCGTATTGCCGACAAGGAGACCGTCAACCATATCTGTGCCGAGGTCAACAAGTGGATGTGCCTTCACAGCTACAAGCCCAAGCCGATAACAGGACGGCTGACCAGGGAGATTACCAACATTCCGCTCCGCCATTTCGTGTGGAACATCTCCGAGCGTTTCATGTACAAGAAATACTACAACGGGGACAACCGTGCCAATTTTATCAAGACCCTTTTTCCACGTGAGTTTGCCGACACGGATATAGCGACCATAAAGAACTTCAAGGTCGATCCGTCAAAGACGCTTATTCCCATTGACGAACCCGAAAACGGCAGTCTGGACTTCCATTATCCCGAAGATTATGCACGGAAAGTGAACAGTTGACCGTTTCCCGGGGATATAACAACAATAACGACAAGTATCAGGCAACACGTAACAGCCTGTATCTCATTGTTTCCCGAATAGCTTTGCCCGTCATTCACGGTTGGGCATCTTTATTTGGGAATTATTTTGCAATGACATCCCGTGAATATCTTCACGGCCATATCATTGCGGTCCTTTGCGCCAAGCCTTACAAAAGAGGCGAGTACGCAAATGGAAAAAACAGTGATTACATTCAACGACCTACCGGAGGTCGTAGCCCAGCTTCGGGACGAAGTGATGAGCTTGAGAAGCCTGCTTACCGAGCAGCGCAGTGTGAACAATGCAAAGGCGGTGGACACCCATGTCCCCATGTCCGTGGATGAAGCGGCGGAATATCTCGGTATTCCCAAGGGAACGCTCTACATGAAACTGTCGGACGGAAGCATTCCGGCCACCAAGCCCGGCAAACGCTATTGCCTTTACCGTGACGAACTGGACAGATGGCTGGAATCCTCCCGCAAGAATCCCGTACCCCTGTCCGATGAGGAACTCAGCGAGTCCATGTCCTCCTCCCATCGCCGCAAGCCCGGCCAACGTAACTGGTAAAAGCCATGGAAGAGGACAAGAACTATATCAGCATGATCCATGGCGACCTGACAAGGGCAGCCCAGATGCAGAACGGTATGCCGGAAAATATCGGCGTGATGAGCATAAAGACCGCCAACCGGACCATACTCGAAGCATCGCAGCTGCCCACGCCCCGTGCGTTGTGGGACAGTTTCTGGTACGAGGGGGAACTGTCCTGCCTCTTTGCGGATTCCAACGTGGGGAAATCCATCCTTGCCGTGCAGATAGCCGACCGTATCGCCCGGACTGACAACGTGCTTTATCTGGACTTTGAACTCTCTGAAAAGCAGTTCCAGCTCCGCTATACCGACGAGTACGGAAAGCCTTACACCTTTCCCGAAAGGCTGTACCGGGTATCGCTTGACAGCGACGCCCTTCTGGATGCCGACTTTGAAGGGACAATCATCGGCAGCATCGAACAGATGGCACAGCAGACCCGCTGCAGGATCTTCATCGTTGACAACCTTACTTACCTGTGCTGTGCCATGGAGAAAGGCGATGCGGCGGGACGGCTGATGATACAGCTCAACAATCTCAAAAAGAGATACGGGCTTTCCATCCTTGTCCTGGCACACACCCCAAAGCGTTCACTGGACTGTCCCATCACGTCCAACGACCTTGCCGGAAGCAAGCGGCTCTACAATTTCTTTGACAGCGTGTTTGTCATCGGGAAAAGCGCACTGGACGGGGGACTCCGCTATGTGAAGCAGCTTAAGGTCCGTTACGGGACATTCTCGTATGATGCCGACAATGTGATTGTCTATGAGATTGAGAAAACGGATGCCTTCCTGCAATTCGTGTTCAGGGGCTATTCAACCGAAAAGGAACACCTGAAGAAACCGGGTGACAACGAATCGGGACAAAGGGATTGCCTTATCCTGCAACTGTCCCAATCCGGGAAGTCAGTCCGGGAGATAGCCTCGCAGGTCAATTGCGGCAAGTCCACCGTCAGCCGGATAATCCAGCGCAGCAAGGAGGACAGGAACGCAGCTGTCCCTGCTGTCCCGCTGTCCCGTCCCAAGGAGAACGGGACAATGGGACAGGTGGGACAGCATGGGACAGATGGGACAAGCGGGACAGCAGGAGAAGCAAGGCAGGCGGAGCTGTTTGCAGGACATGAAAAGGAGGACAAACCATGAAAAAGCAGCCTGCACACGGCTGTATGCCAGCCGACCGTATCATTTGCAGAACATGGGAGCATACAAACCGGGCCCTGATTTTCCAGAGTGTCCCGGGGTGTCCCAAGTGTCCCACTGTCCCAGCCTTTAGGGGACGGGACAGCGGGACAACAGTAGAAAACCAAACATCAAAAAAAGTCATGAGCAACTATTCATTACAGAAATATAAAGGAACGTCAACACGGCATACCTGTCCGAATTGCGGGGACAGACGTTCCTTTGCCTACTATGTGGACGAAAGCGGTACGCCCCTTCACCCGTCAGTCGGCAGATGCAACCACGAAAGCGGTTGCGGGTATCATTATACGCCCAGACAGTATTTTCACGACCACCCCGAATGCCGGACCACCGGTGATTTCTCTTCCGGCAGACAATGTATGGCGCAGAAGCCCAAGCAACCGCTGCAACAGACAGCCATCGGTTACATACCGCCGCACTATGTGGAGAAATCGCAGAGCGTGCATAGCAACTTCTGCCGTTTCCTTTCAGTACTGCTTGATTCCTATTACGGCAGCAAGGCAAAGGAAGTGCTGGAACGGTTGATGGAGGATTACCGTCTGGGAGCTACCCGTGACGGTGCGGTCATCTTCTGGCAGATTGACCGGGAGAACAAGGTGCGGACTGGCAAGGTGATGCAGTACAATCCCGGGGACGGACACCGTGTAAAGGACGGACATGCATCGGCAGTGAACTGGATACACAGCATACTGAAAAGGCAGCGGGTGCTGGCGGAGGAATGGCAGCTTTCCCAATGCCTTTTCGGGGAACACCTGCTGAGTGTCTATCCTGACAAGGTGGCGGTTCTGGTGGAATCCGAGAAGAGTGCCGTTATCGGTTCCGCCCTCTTCCCCGATTATGTATGGCTGGCGGCAGGAGGCAAAAGCCAGTTGCGGGAGGAAAAGCTCCGTGTACTGAGCGGACGGACCCTACTTCTCTTTCCAGATGCCGATGCCTATGCCGAATGGAAAGAGCGTGCCGACGGCATGACCTTCTGCAAGGTGATGGTGTCTGACCTCATAGAGAAGAACGCAACGCCGGAGCAGAAGGCGGCACATATCGACATAGCCGACTGGATAATTTACCAGATACGGGACAGCAGGATAAATTGTACAGCTGACCATCTGGTGGAAGCGGAAAGAATCCTGCTAAGAATGACAGGAAAGAACCCCGCCCTTCAAAAGCTGATAGATGATCTGGGGCTTGTGCTGGTCAGTGCATCCCTAATCGGCAGCGGTGACGGAAACCCTCCTTAACGGAGGAGAGCGGAAACCGGAGGTTGTAGTGTCGGACAATGGCTTGCCATTGATATAGCCCACTATAACTACACGCTTCGCTTACGTAGTTGTGGGCTCTCCCGAGAGGATTAGGGTTTTACCCTAATAACCCACTCAGGGCGTTTCTCCCCTGAGAACCCAGAGCAAAGAGTGACCCTCTCTTTGCAATCTCCGCTTATGGGTTGCACCCCTAAGAACCCCATGCGTTTACGGACAGCGGAAAAGCTAACAATAAAGTACAAACCAAAAAACAAGTATCTATGGCAACAAAATCAAGCATACATATCAAGCCCTGCAACATCGCATCGAGCGAGGCTCACAACAGGAGGACTGCCGAATACATGCGCCACATCGGAGAGTCCAGAATCTATGTCGTTCCTGAACTATCCACCGATAACGAACAGTGGATAAATCCCGACTTCGGCAGTCCGGATTTGCGGACGCATTATGACAATATCAGACAGATGGTAAAGGAAAAGACCGGACGTGCCATGCAGGAAAAGGAGCGTGAACGCAAAGGCAAGAACGGTAAAATAGTCAAGATTGCGGGATGCTCCCCCATACGTGAAGGAGTGCTGCTTGTCAGGTCGGACACCACACTGGCAGACGTGCGTAAATTCGGTGAGGAGTGTCAAAGACGCTGGGGAATCACACCGCTGCAAATCTTCCTGCACAAGGATGAAGGGCATTGGCTGAACGGTCAGCCGGAAGCGGAAGACAGGGAAAGCTTCAAAGTCGGGGACAGATGGTTCAAGCCGAACTATCATGCCCATATCGTTTTCGACTGGATGAACCACGAAACAGGAAAGAGCCGAAAGCTCAATGACGATGACATGATGCAGATGCAGACCCTTGCATCCGACATCCTGCTGATGGAACGCGGGCAGTCAAAGGTTGTCACTGGTAAGGAGCATCTGGAACGGAACGACTTTATCATTGAGAAGCAGAAAGCTGAACTGCAACGCATGGATGCAGCCAAACGGCACAAAGAAGAACAGATAAATCTTGCCGAGCAGGAACTGAAACAGGTGAAATCAGAAATACGCACTGACAAGTTAAAGAAGACAGCCACCACGGCAGCGACAGCCATAACTAGTGGAGTTGCTTCTCTTTTCGGGAGTGGAAAACTGAAAGAACTGGAACGTGCCAACGAAAAACTGCAAGACGAGGTTTCAAAACGGAACACCAATATTGAAAAATTGCAGAGCCAAGTACAGCAGATGCAGAAACAGCATGATACGCAAATCCACAATCTCAGAGAAATGCACAGGCAGGAACTTGACATGAAAGAAAAAGAACTGTCACGGCTCGCCAGAATCATAGACAAGGCTTTTAGGTGGTTTCCGATGTTCAGGGAAATGCTGCGCATGGAAAAGTTTTGTGCCATGCTGGGATTCTCTAAAGAAATGACTGAAAGTCTTATAGTCAAAAAAGAAGCCCTGAAATGTAGCGGTAAAATCTATTCCGAGCAACACAGGCGGAACTTTGATATAAAGGATGATATTTTAAGGGTGGAAAATGACCCTGACGATGAAAGCAGGCTGAACCTGACAATAAACAGGAAGCCGATTGCCGACTGGTTCAGGGAGCAATGGCACAGGCTTAGATATGGAGCAAGAGTGCCGCAACAGGAAGAAAGAAAAAGTAGAGGATTCAAATTATAATAGAAGCAATTTGATTAGTAATCTAAAAGCACTCCGATAACGATTAGAGTGCTTTTAGATTACTAATCATTAATTATCAAAGCAAGTGCAGTTTAAGATTTTACTGAAGTTTGCATTAATAAAGAATATACTACAGCTGATATATGCGCAACATATTGTGACGCTTGTGATTCATTTCCCTTGAAATCCTTAACAAATACCGCTAAGGTATAACTGATATTATTAGGCAGACATATATAGGCAACATCATTGTGAGCTGCAAGAACACCATTTTCATTAACATAACCTGAACCTGTCTTATGCGCTATAACAACCCCTTCTTTATCAAGAAGTGGAGCTGCTATCCTATCTACACCTGTTTTGCATTCTTTTAACGTATTCTTAATGAAACTTTGTTTCTCATCATCGATAAGACCTTCAGTAAACAAACGATTCATCAACATTGCAGCACCAAGAGGAGATGTATAGTTAGAGTAAGCCTTGTTATGGTCAGCCGACATTTCCTCTTCCGTATAAGCTATCTGAAAACTTGAACGAGGAATGAGTGTGGCTATAAAACTATCTGTTTGAGCGACATTAACCATATCCTTAAACATAAGGTTGCTTGCATTGTTGTCACTCTGAGTAAGAGTATAACGCAGCAAATCTCTCACTGTCAATGATATGACTGGCCCTGAATAATCTTTCAGCATAGGACTCCAAGTCTTTGGGTCAAGTTTATCCCTATTTATATTTACTAAGGTATCAAGTGAAATTCCTTTATTGTCAAAGTCATTACAAAGAGCTAATGCCTGATGAACCTTAAACACACTCATCATAGGATAAACACTCTTATTATTGACCTTAACCGTATCTCTGTTATTAACAATAACCGCCACACCAATTTCGCCAGGACAAGCTGAGACAATTTGAGAAATGCTATCAGTCAAAACATTTGTTAAAGGAGGATTTGCGCTATCTTTTGTCGCTGATTTATGGAACAATGAAAATACCAAGATGAAAATGCAAACTAAAGCTATACACAAAACTACGATTTGTTTTTTTCTGTTTTTTCCCATGTTTATATTATTTATATTTGTTTGACGAGAATATCTTTATTTGCCGACAAAGGTACATAACTTTACGGAAAAATATGTTTCTAAAATATATAAATAGACAGCTGTGGGGAAAAATTAGATAATTAAAAAGGCTAAATGACTGAAAATAATCACTTAGCCTTTTAATCCGTACCCAGACCCGTACTTCGTAATTGCTGCGCCCATCATTCAAGACTGTCAAATCGGGTCTTTCCTGTCAAGCCAATGATGCCTATGCGTATGCCAAACACATGGATTACGGATTTCTCGTTCCGTGAACAAACACTTTATCCGCAACTCTGCTATGTGGTGTATTGGCTTAACTCCATTTCTATGGGCAACACTTTTGTTGCAGATTTCAAGCAGCTTTTATCGAAATACCCATCAGTAAGAACCCGTTTATTAGGCTTTCCTCATAATTGGGAACAAGAGCCTTTGTGGAGATAAAATAATTGCCCTGTTTCTTAAAAAGCACTGGGGCAAACCAGCTCCGTCTTTAATTGTTTCCAATAAATGGATTGTTTCAAGCCCCTATAGAAAGAGAACAAAAATTCCTGTGTGAAAATTAATCTACGACAAGGAGCAAGCAAGGAGCAATATCAAACAAAAATCAATACCTTTGCAGTACATATGAGATAGACCAAAACAAAAGTGGAATATCGGAAACGAATAGCAAGGAAAAGAGAAGAAACGACCCAAGTTGATGTCCTTTTTGAGTTAATAATCAATAAAAGCGTTAAATCTTCACCTTTTAGAATGTGCAATTAAAAATAACAACCATATTTCTGACTTATTATCTATAAAATATTGAGTAATAATCGGTTGTAAATACTGGCTATGTATACATAGGGTAGAGACGCTGCGCATCTTAACACTGGGGGAGGTACAATATCAATTGTCGGCGTGGGCCTTGAGCCACTCGAGGCGACGCTGGTCGGGCAGGTGCTTTACCTGGAAGCCTTCAAACTTGGCCTTGAATCCTTCGCCGTCGGGGCAGGCGGTGGCAAGACCCACCTGTACCGGCGTGTTGTCCTGCATCCAGCAGTTGCGCATCATGGTGTAGGTCTTGTCGTCAAAGGAATAGAATATCTCAATGGCGTCGAGACGGCGCACGGCCTTGATCCACACGTGGTCGACGGAGCGGTCGAGGGCGATGACGCTCCAGTCGCTGGTGTGATGGGTGACGACAGTGCTGAGATTGTACTTGCCGTCGACATACTCGATACCGGCCTTGAGCCAGTTTTCCTTGTCGATGCGAATCATCAGACCAGCCTGGTCAAAGCGTACCTTGTAGTCGCCGGATATCTTGACCTTGGCCTCAAACTCACCCCCATAGGTGGCATAATAGAACGGTGCGTCATCGACGGTGAATCCATAATGCGAAATGCGCCAATAGTCGCAATGACCGGGTACATCCATGACCAGGGTGTTGCCCTTGATGTCATAACTTGCTGGTTCGTTGAACCATGTCATCTTGTTCAGACTCTGTGCGCCAGCTGTCATAGCCATAACAGCAAACGCGGTGATTGCCAATAGTTTTTTCATATCATTTGTTGTTGTATCAATCCAGTAATCCCAGTTGTTTGGCCTTGTGGCAAGCCTCGACCATATTAGATGCCTGCAGCTTGTTGATGATGTTCTGGCGGTGACGGTCTACCGTGTTCTTGCTGATATCCAGACAGGCGCTGATGGCCTTGCTCGAGCGTCCCTCATTGACCAGATGCATGATGGTAATCTCTCTCTCGCTGAGCAGTTGCTTCTCGTCGATGTCTATCTGCCGTTCCTCGCCGCTGAGAGAGTTGCGCATCAGGGCAAGATGGCTGGTCTTGGGGGCAAGGTTGAAGAGACAGATGGCATAGCACACGCCACGCTGACCATGGCCCTTGAAGTAGAATATGCGGTGGCGGGTGGGGAGATATCTGCCGTGACTGTCGCACATGCGCATGGTGTTTTCGAGATACCAGTCGAAGGCCCGGTCCGAGTGAGAGGTGCTCACAAACTGATAGTAGACCAGTTCCTGCAGATGGCGGCGGCACTGGTCGTCGGGGTGGATGCGGCTCAGTATCTTCTCTTCCCAGATGGTGTCTATCTTCTCATAGCTGCCCGCCGGCTCGAAGCCCAGGATATCGCTGGTCTTGCCATAGTATATATGGCTCTTGTCGGTGCGGAGATTGCTCAATACGGCAATCGAGTTTTCGCACATCGCATACGATTTGGCGATGAAGCGGAACTGCAGTTCCTCATCTTCATCCAGACAGCCGTCCATCTGTTGGCGCAGCCGTTCGTCGAGCTTGTCATTGATAGCTATCATTGTCTCTGGCTTTTGCCTACAAAATTAGAATATAACAAGGATAACAACAAATGACAATCAGAAAAAGTGACTGCCAATGGTCATTTATCAGTAGCAGAGGGCTGCTGCCGACCACGGAAGGCAGCCAAGGCGAAAACCGACATGGGGCTTCTGTCACACCGACAGCCACCATTACATCTCTACTGCCACCTTAAAAGACAGTTTGTGCTTTGCATTACTTGTGGCCAACTCTGCATTGTCTATGGGCAACTCTGCTACATGTATATCCAACTCTGCAATATTGATGACTGCCATGGTAATGATTATGACGCGTTCGGGAAACGGCATGACCGTATTGGGGGTTGGCGTGACCGTCTTGGGGGTTGGCGTGACCACTTTGGCTGCTGTGGCGATGGTCATGGCGGGCTCGTAACGGTTGAAACGGGAGCGCGCGTCGGTCGGCACGAGAGCACGTTTCGTACGATACGTGGGCACGTGACTTACGATACGCGGCGGCAATGATGGTCGGCGCATGGGCAACGACGGTCTGCGCGGCGGCGGAGGGGAGTCGTGGGAGAACGGAGAAAACTCGCGCGGCGGCGGAGGGGACTAATGGGAGAACAGAGAGGACTCGCGGCTGCTGAGAGGACTAATGGGGACGGCGGCTGGGACTCGCGGGGCGGCAATGAGGACTCGCGGGACGGCGATGGGCAAGAAACGGCAGAGCCACGGACCCAGCAGGACGCATAGGGTGCTGCTGGGGCCGGGGCTCTGCCATGAGAGGGCGGGGATTAGAACATGCGCGCGACGCGCTCGATGCTCTCTGCCAGACGGTCTATCTCTTCACAGGTGTTGTAGAGTCCGAAGGAGGCGCGTACGGTGCCGAGGATGCCCAGATGGTCGATGAGGGGCTGGGCGCAGTGGTGGCCGGTGCGCACGGCGATACCCAGGCGGTCGAGCAGGGTGCCCATGTCCATGGGGTGGATGTCGCCGACGAGGAAGCTGATGACGGCGTCCTTGCGGTCGGAGGTTCCGAAGATGCGCATGCCGGGTATGGCGCCGAGACGGTCCATAGCGTAGCTGGTGAGTCGGTGCTCGTGGGCGCTGATGTTGTCCATGCCCAGCCGCTCGATGTAGTCGATGGCTGTGGCCAGACCGTGGGTGGCGATATAGTCGGGGGTGCCTGCCTCAAACTTGAGGGGCGGGCGCTCGAAGGTGGTATGCTCGAAGCTGACGTGCTCTATCATCTCGCCACCGCCCTGATAGGGAGGCAGGCGGTCGAGCCACTCTTCCTTGCCATAGAGCACGCCGACGCCGGTGGGGCCGTACATCTTGTGGCCGCTGAAGGCGAAGAAGTCGCAGTCTATCTGCTGCACATCGACGGGGATGTGGGGTGCGCTCTGGGCGCCGTCGACCATCACGGGCACGTTGTGGGCGTGGGCGATGCTTACCATCTGCTCTACGGGATTGACGGTGCCCAGCACATTGCTGACATGGCAGATGCTGACGATGCGTGTGCGCGGGGTGAAGAGGCGCTCATACTCATCGAGGAGCAGCTCGCCGCGCTCGTTGATAGGTATCACCTTGACCACGATGCCGCGCTTGCGTGCCTGGAGCTGCCAGGGCACGATGTTGGAGTGGTGCTCCATGACGGAGACGATGACCTCGTCGCCCTCGGTCATGCAGGCATCGGCGAAGGATGATGCCACGAGATTGAGGCCCTCGGTGGTGCCTCGGGTGAAGACTATCTCTGAGGTGGAGCGGGCGTTGATGAAGCGGCGCACGGTCTCGCGGGCTGCCTCGTGGAGTTCGGTGGCCTGCTGGGAGAGCCAGTGTACGCCTCGATGTACGTTGGAATTGACATTGAGATACTCGTCGCGCATGGCGTCGAGCACGCACAGCGGCTTCTGGGTGGTGGCGCCGTTGTCGAGATAAATCAGGGGTTTGTCGTAGATGGTGCGCGAGAGGATGGGGAAATCGGCGCGCACCTGATGGATATCATACATAGGCTTAATGACAAAGTTTACATCCCTCACACTTGTTGAGTTCGCCGCGGAAGCGCTTCTCTACGAGGTAGTGCAGCCGGTCCTTGAGGGGTTCGAGGCGGATGGTGTCGATAACCTCATTGATAAAGGCAAACTCGAGCAACAGCCGTGCCTCGTCGAGGCTGATGCCACGCTGGCGCATATAGAAGAGGGCGGCATCGTTGAGCTGGCCGACGGTGCTGCCATGGGCGCACTTGACATCGTCGGCATAGATTTCGAGCATGGGCTGGGTGTACATGCGGGCGGTACGCGAGGCGCAGAGGTTCTGGTTGGTTTCCTGCGAGGAGGTCTTCTGGGCTCCGTGGCGCACGAGCACGCGTCCGGCGAAGGCTCCCACGGCGTTGTCGTCGAGCACATACTTGTAGAGCTCGTTGCTGGTGCAGTGGGGCACCTGGTGGTCTATGAGCGTATTGTTGTCCACGCGCTGTGTCTTGTCGGCGATGACGCATCCGTTGCAGCAGCACTCGGCTCCCTCGCCTCTGAAGGTGAGGTCGAGGCGGTTGACGGTGGTGCCGTTGTGGGGGGGGATGACATTGTGGTTGACGCGGCTGTTGGCCTGCTGCTCGATAAAGACATTGCTGGTGCGGGTGTTGCGTATGTGGGTCTCTTCCATGCAGTAGAGGTCGAGGCTGGCGTTGTCGCCCACGTAGGCCTCGATGACCTGAGTGGCGAGGAAGCGGCGGTCGTCGGCTGCGTGGTCGCAGAAGAGGAACCGTGCCTCGGCGCCCTGCTCTACGACGATGAGCACGCGGCGGTTGACCATGAGGTCGACATCGGAACGCAGGATGTTGATAATCTGCACGGTGCGGTCCATGCGCACATGGCGTGGCACGTAGATGAAGAGTCCGTCCTGGGCGAGCATGGTGTTGAGCGCCACGAGGGCGTCGGCTCCGGTCTGGGCGAGGCGTCCGTAGTAGGGCTCTACGAGCTGGGGCTGCGTGGCTGCCACCCGGCAGAGGCTGTCGACGATGACTCCCTCGGGCAGATGGGCCTGGGGCAGCTGGCGGGTGTAGAAGCTGTCGTTGACCACGAAGTAGAGCGAGGTGCTGAGATTGGGCACATCGCAGCGGAAGGCGTCGTAGGGGTTGACGGGGATGTCGAGGCGGTTGAGGTTGAGCCCGTAGTCGGGCTCGAAGAGCTTGGCCACGTCGGTATACTTATATCGCTCTACCTTGCGCGTGGGGAAGCCCATACGCCTGAAGTCGGCGAAGGCCTGCTCGCGCAATGCGTTCATCACCGGTGCCGAGTGGGCGTTGATGATACCCGAGCTCTGGGTATAGAGATCGATATACTGTTGTTCGCTGTTCATATCAATATATATAATAAGGTGATGGGAGAGGCTTACTCGCCGGCCTCAGCCTTGATCCAGTCGTAGCCGCGCTGCTCTATCTCCTTGGCGAGTTCGGGTCCGGCGGTCTTGACGATGCGTCCGCGGTAGAGCACATGGACCACGCTGGGCTTGATCATATCGAGCAGACGCTCGTAGTGGGTGATGACGATGGCTGAGGTCTCGGGGGTGTGCATCTTGTTGACACCGTCGGCCACGATGCGCATGGCGTCGACATCCAGACCGGAGTCGGTCTCGTCGAGGATGCTCAGCCGTGGCTCGAGCATGGCCATCTGGAAGATCTCGTTGCGCTTCTTCTCGCCGCCGGAGAAGCCCTCGTTGACGCTGCGGTGGGAGAGCTTGCTGTCGAGCTCTACTATCTGTCGCTTCTCGCGCATGAGCTTGATAAACTCGCTGGCGTTGAGTGGCTCCAGACCCTGGTACTCGCGCTTGGCATTGACGGCGGCCTTCATGAAGTTGGTCATCGACACGCCGGGTATCTCGACGGGATACTGGAAGGAGAGGAAGAGTCCCTCGCGGGCGCGGTCTTCGGGCTTCATGTCCAGGAGGTTCTTGCCGTTGAAGATGGCTTCGCCCTCGGTAACGGTGTAGAGCGGGTTGCCGGTAAGGACGGCGCTGAGCGTGGACTTGCCCGAACCGTTGGGGCCCATGATGGCATGGATCTCACCGTCGCCGATGGTGAGATTGATGCCTCTTAATATCTCTTTGCCTGCTATGGTAGCATGCAGATTTCTTACCTCTAACATATATGTAATGGTTTATGGTGAATTAATACAAATCTAACAGCCCCTGCAACAGTCCGCGCACATCGTCGCTGTCGAAACGGAAGGGGAAGTCAATCTTGAGTCCCACGGTCAACACGTGACGATGGGGCTGTCCATGACAGTAGGCTGAAACGGTGTGGGAACGGCTGTCGGAGTAATCGACATGATAATGGGAGCCAAGTCCCAGGCGGTAGCTGTACTCTGCCTGGAGAGCTATGTGGGAAAAAAGATAGATGTCGGCGCCTACGACGGGGCCCATGCTGAATCGGGGCATGCGCACCACGCCTCGGGCGCGGTAGGAATAGTTGAGAGAGCCGATCCGGGTCTCCATATCCATGCCGCCGCGCTCTGCCGACGGTGCCCAGAGCACATCGAAGCCGGCATAGGGCTGCACGTGCCACAGGGGCGAAGCCGGGCGCCAGCGGGCACCAAGGGAGAGCTGGCTGAGGTCGTAGGAGGCGTCGCCCTTGAGCATCGTAATCTCTTCGTGCTCATATCCGGCCTTGACGCTGAGGGGAAAATAGATGGGCAGAAGGTACTCGACATGAAGCCGGGTGACCAGACCCGACTGGGAAGTGGAGCCCGAACGATAGAGGGGCACATCGCCGCCCGAGGCGGAGCCACTGACAAGGGCGTTGCCACCAATGTGGGCGTCGACAGACCAACGGGGGCTGTCGTCGTCCTGGGCCTGCACCGAGGCAGCCATGACCAGCATCAATAGGGTAACAATCTGTCGCATAACGGTCTAACCTACGGTTCCTTCGAGTGATACACTGAGTAGTTTCTGAGCCTCAACGGCAAACTCCATGGGCAGCTTGTTGAGCACCTCTTTGGCATAGCCGTTGACGATGAGACCTACGGCCTGCTCGGTGGGTATGCCTCGCTGATTGCAGTAGAACAACTGGTCTTCCGAAATCTTGGAGGTGGTAGCCTCGTGCTCCACGATGGCTGTGTCATTGTGGATATCCATATAGGGGAAGGTGTGGGCTCCGCAGTCGGAACCCAGCAGCAACGAGTCGCAGGAACTGTAGTTGCGGGCGTTGTCTGCATTGCTGGTGGCGCGCACCAGTCCGCGGTAAGAGTTCTGGCTGTGTCCGGCAGAGATACCCTTGGAGATGATGGTGCTCTTGGTGTTCTTTCCCATGTGTATCATCTTGGTGCCGGTGTCGGCCTCCTGATAGTGGTTGGTGACGGCAACCGAATAGAACTCGGCCTGCGAACCGTCGCCACGGAGGACGCAGGAAGGATATTTCCATGTGATGGCCGAGCCAGTCTCGACTTGGGTCCAGCTGAGCTTAGAGTTGTTGCCCCGCAGGTCGCCTCGCTTGGTCACAAGGTTGAGCACGCCGCCCTTGCCGTGCTCGTCGCCGGGATACCAGTTCTGCACGGTAGAATACTTGACCTCGGCGTTGTCCTTGACGATAATCTCGACGATGGCAGCATGGAGCTGGTTCTCGTCGCGCATGGGTGCGGTGCAGCCCTCGAGGTAGGACACGTAGCTGTCGTCTTCGGCCACGATGAGCGTGCGCTCAAACTGGCCCGTGTTGCGGGCGTTGATGCGGAAGTAGCTGCTCAGCTCCATCGGACAGCGCACGCCCTTGGGGATATAGACGAACGAGCCGTCGCTGAAGACGGCACTGTTGAGTGCTGCAAAGAAATTGTCGCGGTAGGGAACGACCGAGCCCAGGTACTCGCGCACCAGCTGGGGATGCTCCTTGACGGCTTCGCCGATGCTGCAGAAGATGACTCCCTTCTCGCGGAGCTGCTCCTTGAAGGTGGTCTTCACCGACACGGAGTCCATGATGGCGTCGACGGCGGTGCCGCTGAGCGCGAGCCGCTCTTCGAGGGGTATGCCGAGCTTGTCGAAGGTCTTCTCGAGCTCGGGGTCTATCTTGTTGTCCTTGGGCTTCTTGGCGAGCGGGTCGGCATAGTAGGAGATGGCCTGGTAGTCTATCTCCGGCAAATGCACGTGGCCCCACGTGGGCTGGGGCTGGGTGAGCCAGTAGCGGAATGCCTTCAGGCGGAAGTCGAGCAGCCACTCGGGCTCTCCCTTCTTCTGCGAGATAAGGCGCACCACATCCTCGTTGAGTCCCTTATCGATAATATCTGTATGCACATTGGTGGTAAACCCGAACTCGTACTTCTGGTCGGCCACCTGTCTTACAAACTCATTTTTCTCTTTGTCTGCCATTGATTTAATGTGTCATGACATATGAGCGAACGGGCTGGATACACATCTCCCCGATACACTCTGTCGTATTAACCATGATAGTGACACCCTCTTCTACGAACAGGATGCCACTACCTATATTTCCGCTTATAGCCTTATTAAGTCAATAGTATGGCTATCCTGCCGGACTTAGAGCTTCTGCTCTACCTCTATCTCGGTGAAGGTCTCGAGGATGTCGCCCTCGAGGATGTCGTTGTAGTTGACCAGACTGATACCACACTCCATACCTGTGGGTACCTCCTTCACATCGTCCTTATAGCGCTTGAGCGAGTCGATAGGAGCGGTCTTGACCACGATACCGTCGCGGATGACGCGCGCCTTGTCCTTGCTGTGTACCTTGCCTTCGGTAACGAGACATCCGGCCACGGCACCCACCTTGGAAATCTTGTAGACCTGGCGCACCTCTACCTGTCCGGTGATGATTTCCTTCTTCACCTTGTCGAGCATACCCTCCATGGCAGAGGTTACGTCGTCGATGGCGTCGTAGATGACGGAGTAGGTATTGATTTCTACGCCTTCCTGGTCGGCGAGCTTGCGCGCGGCAGCCGAAGGACGTACCTGGAAGCCCACGATGATGGCGTCGGACGCGTCGGCGAGGGTAACATCGCTCTCCGAAATCTGACCCACAGCCTTGTGGATGACGTTGACATTGATCTTCTCTGTAGAGAGCTTGATGAACGAGTCGCTGAGAGCCTCGATACTACCGTCGGTATCACCCTTGACGATGATGTTGAGCTCCTTGAACGAGCCGAGGGCGATGCGGTGGGAGATGTCATCGAGGGAGAGTCGCTTCTGGGTGCGCAGACCCTGCTCGCGCTGCAGCTGCTCGCGCTTGTTGGCTATCTCGCGCACCTCCTGCTCGGTATCGAGCACGTGGAAGGCATCACCGGCAGTAGGAGCGCCGTTGAGACCCAGGATGATGGCGGGCTCGGCGGGCTTGGCACTGTCGATGCGCTGGTTGCGCTCATTGAACATGGCCTTGATGCGCCCCCAGCTGGTACCGGCTATCACGTAGTCGCCCACCTTGAGGGTACCGTTGCCAATCAGCACGGTGCTGACATAGCCGCGGCCCTTGTCGAGCGACGACTCGATGATGGTGCCCACAGCCTTGCGGTTGGGGTTGGCCTTGAGGTCGAGCATGTCGGCCTCGAGCAGCACCTTCTCCATCAGTTCGTCGACACCGATGCCCTTCTTGGCACTGATCTCCTGGCACTGATACTTGCCACCCCACTCTTCGACCAGCAGGTTCATGTTGGCGAGGTCCTCGCGTATCTTGTCGGGGTTGGCTCCGGGCTTGTCTATCTTGTTGATGGCAAACACCATGGGCACGCCGGCAGCCTGGGCATGGGCGATGGCCTCCTTGGTGGTGGGCATCACAGAGTCGTCGGCAGCGATGATGATGATGGCGATATCGGTAACCTGGGCACCACGGGCACGCATGGCGGTAAACGCCTCGTGGCCAGGGGTATCGAGGAAGGTCACCTTGCGGCCGTTCTTCATCGTCACGCTATAGGCGCCGATGTGCTGGGTGATACCTCCGGCCTCGCCGGCTATCACGTTGGTGTTGCGGATATGGTCGAGCAGCGAGGTCTTACCGTGGTCTACGTGGCCCATCACGGTAACGATTGGCGCACGCGACACGAGGTCGGCTTCGTCGTCTTCCTCTACGCTCACGGCTTCCTGAACCTCAGCACTCACATACTCGGTCTTGAAGCCGAACTCTTCGGCCACCAGGTTGATGGTCTCGGCGTCGAGGCGCTGGTTGATAGACACCATGATGCCTACGCCCATGAGGGTAGAGATGACCTGGGTGACGCTCACGTCCATCATCGTGGCGAGCTCGCTCACGGTAACAAACTCGGTGAGCTTGAGCGTCTTGCTCTCCTTGCGCTCGGCCTTTGCCTCCTGGGAGAGCTTCTCCTGGACGGCCTCTCGCTTCTCCTTGCGGTACTTGGCGCCCTTCTTGTTCTGGTTCTTGTTGGTAAGGCGGGCAAGCGTCTCTTTCACCTGGCGTGCTACAGCTTCGTCGTCTACCTCGAGAGGCTTCTGGTTGCGCTTGCGGTTCTTGCCATTCTTGCCGTTGCCACCGTTGTTGGCATTATTGGCGTTGTTGGCATTAGGGTTATTGTTGTTGCCGTTACCGTTCTTCTTCTTGTTGCGGCCGTTGTTGCTCTCAGCCTCGGCGTTGATGTCCACGCGCTCCTTTCCTATGCGCTGGCGCTTCTTCTTCTCGCCGTTCTTGGCCTGTGCCTTTTCCTCACGCTCCTTTCGCTTTTCCTCCTTGGTCTTCTTCTTGGGTCGGGTGCTCTGGTTGATGGCGTCAAGGTCTATCTTGCCCAGCACATTGACCTTGGGGGCATTGGGGTTCTTGGCTTCGGTGGGGAGCTTGAAGACTCCGGCTGTGGCAGGAGCCTTCTCGGCGGGAGCCTTCTCCTGGGCAGGGGCCTCGGGAGCCTTCTCGGCCACGGGGGCTGCGGCGGGCTTCTCTTCCTTCTTCTCTGCCACGGGTGCAGCCACAGGCTTCTCGGCCTTGGGGGCCTCCTTGGCTACGGGCTTTTCCTCCTTGGGTGCTTCCACCTTGGGTTCGGCTTTCTTCTCTTCCGGTTTCTGACTTACGGCAGCGGTCTTACTCTCGGTATTGTCGGAGGCAGGAGTAGCAGCTGGCGCGGGTGACTTTGGCTTCTTATTGAGGCTGTCAAGGTCTATCTTGCCAATCACATTAAAGGTCTGCGACTTGGTCTTCGGCTGTGCTTCGGCGGTCTGCTTCTTGTCCTCGGCAGCCTGCTTCTTCTCTTCGGCAGCCTGCTTCTTGTCCTGTTGCTTCTTGTGGGACATCAGCTCTGCCTTGTTTCTTACATCAGCATCTTGCTTGAACGCTTCGAGAAGAGCATTGTACTGCTCGTCGTTCAGCTTGAAGCTGGGCTCTGACTTCACTTCGCCCAGTTCTTTTCTCTTCTCCAAGAACTCCACTGCCGTCTGGAGTCCGATGTTCAGTTCTCTTAATGCTTTATTTAATCTGATACTCATTAATTACCTCTTCCTTTCTCTTAATTGTTTTCTATTATTGTTCAAATTCAGCACGCAGCACATCGAGCATGTGGTCGACGGTCTCTTCTTCGAGGTCGGCCTTCTCGATAAGCATCTCGCGTGGAGCCGAGATTACCTGCTTGGCTGTGTCGAGTCCGAGCGCCTTGACAGCGTCGATAACCCACTGGTCGATCTCGTCGGAGAACTCGTCCAGATAGATGTCTTCCTCGACCTCGTTGCCTGTAACGTCACGGAATACGTCGATAGTGTACTCGGTGAGCAGCGAAGCCAGCTTGATGTTCATACCGCCACGACCGATAGCCAGGCTGACCTCCTCGGGCTGGAGATAGACCTCGGCCTTGTGCTCTTCCTCGTTCACGCTGATGCTGTTGATACGTGCAGGACTCAGCGCACGCTGGATATAGAGCTTGGTATTGGCGGTCCAGTTGATGACGTCGATGTTCTCGTTGCCCAACTCATGCACGATGCCATGCACGCGGCTTCCCTTGACTCCCACGCAGGCTCCTACGGGGTCGATGCGGTCGTCGAAGCTCTCAACGGCAACCTTGGCGCGCTCGCCGGGCATGCGGGCAATCTTCTTGATGACTATCAGACCATCGGCTATCTCGGGCACCTCGGCCTCGAGCAATCGCTCCAGGAACTTGGGGCTGGTACGGCTCAGGATGATCTTGGGGTTATTGTTGTCATTGGTCACGCGCTCTATCACGGCACGAATGGTCTCGCCCTTGCGGTACACATCGGAGGGTATCTGCTCTGCCTTGGGCAGGATGAGCTCGTTGTTCTCGTCATCGACAAGAAGTACCTCACGCTTCCATATCTGGTATACTTCGGCAGAGATAACCTGGCCCTCGCGGTCCTTATATTTATTATAGAGCGAGTCGTGCTCCAGTTCCAGTATCTTGGACGCCAGGGTCTGTCGGAGGGTAAGGATGGCGCGGCGGCCAAACTTGGCAAAGTTCACGCTCTCCGAAACGTCCTCGCCCACCTCGTAGTCGGGCTCAATCTTACGGGCGTCGGTCAGGCTGATTTCCTTATTCTCATCCTGCACCTCACCGTCGTTAACGACCACGCGGTTGCGATAGATTTCGAAGTCGCCCTTGTCGGGGTTGACAATCACGTCGAAGTTCTCGTCGCTGCCGTAAATCTTGGCCAACACGTTGCGGAAGCTCTCTTCAAGCACGCTCACCAGTGTGGTGCGGTCTATGTTCTTAGTATCCTTAAACTCCTTGAAGGTATCAATCATACTGATTGTCACCTCGTTTGTTTTCTTTGCTGCCATAGCTTATTTGAAACTTATTAAGTATTTAGTATATTTCACCTTATCCATCTGATAGTGATGGTCGACATCCATGAGCTGGGGGCGCTTCTTGCCCTCTACCTTTACCTTCTCGCTCACGCTGACCACAAAGTCGTTGCCGTCAACGCTCTTCAACGTGCCACGCACCTTGATACCGTCGGCATCGAGCACCTCGACCTCTTCGCCAATGAAGTTGATGTATTGCTGGGGAACCTTGAAAGGCTGGCCCAGGCCGGCTGAACCCACCTCAAGCTCGTAATCTTCTTCATCACGGCTCAGATGGTCTTCGATAAACCTGCTCAGCTCTACGCAGTCTTCAATCCACACGCCATCGGCATGGTCGATTTCAACTACGATACGGTTGTCTGTACTAATCTCTACATCCACGAGGAAATACTCCTTATCCTTAAGCCATTCCTCTACTACGCTTTTTACAACGTTTTTATCTATCATACGGTTATTATTAAAAAATGAGGAACTCCGGTTGGAGTCCCTCATTCCACTGAACGATGCAAAGTTACGCATATTTTCCCAACTCTGCAAATGTTTTCGCTTGTTTTTCACCAAGATGCCTTATATTTCACCATCTCGGGGCCGAAGGAGAGTATCTCGGCACCGGCGGCGGTAAGGGCGGATGGTGCGGGGATGACGTTGCTACTTCACCTCCCAGATGTCGTTGGTCTCAAGCAGTTCCTCAAAGTTGTGATAAGGCTTCTGGGCCTTGACTTCTTCCACCTGCTGGTTGACGCAGCTGTCGTAGGTAGGAGCCTCGACATCGCGTATCACGCCGAGAGCCACGGGGAAACCGTGCTCATTGTCCATCATGGCGAGCTTGAGCTGCAGGGTGTTGTCCTCGCAGTGGCTGTCGTGTACGAGGATGTCGTCGAGGGTATAACCGTCGCGTCCAATCTCGACCACCTTGAGTCCGAAGTCTTCCTGCACGAGTCCATATTCATGGTTTTCGCCGAAAACCAGCGGCTTGCCGTCTTCCACGTAGATGGCGTTGCGGCTACGACCTTCGCGGGTATAGATGGGAGCATAGCAACCATTGTTGAATATCATGCAGTTCTGCAGAATCTCGCACACCGAGGCTCCCTTGTGCTGGTAGGCACGCTTGAGGATTTCCACAGTGCCGGCACCGTCGTTGGCCACAGCTCGGGCGAAGAAGCGTCCGCGGGCACCAAAGCAGAGTTCGGCGGGGCGGAAGGGGTCTTCCACCGTACCATAGGGCGAAGACTTGGAGACGAAACCGCGTGGCGATGTAGGACTGTACTGACCCTTGGTGAGTCCGTAGATACGGTTGTTGAGCAGTATCATGTTGAGGTCGATATTGCGGCGCATGGCGTGGATGAAGTGGTTGCCTCCGATGGCCAGTCCGTCGCCGTCGCCGCTAATCTGCCATACGGCGAGGTCGGGGTTCACTATCTTGGTACCGGTAGCAATGGCTGCCGCACGTCCGTGGATGGTCTGCATGGCATAGGTGTTGACGTAATAGGGCAGACGGCTGGAGCAGCCTATGCCGCTGATTACTGCCGTCTGATAGGGAGGAACGCCCAGTTCGGCCATGGCTTTGTGCAGACTGGACAGGAAGAAATGGTCGCCACATCCAGGGCACCATCGTGGCTGCCCTTTCTTGTAATCGTTGGCTGTATATTCGTTCATAATGAATTCTGTTAAGGGTTAAGCGATGATGTTGTCCTCATAGGTGAGGCCGGTCTTGGTGCGGTTGGGCGCAAGCAGTATCTTCTCAAACTCTTCGGTGAGCTCGCTGACCACAAAGGGCTGGCCTTTCACCTTATTATATTGGTAGGGCGAGAAGTTGTTGATGCGTATACGCAGCAGCGCAGCCAGCTGACCCAGATTCTGTTCGGCCACCACTACCTTGGGATAGCGGTTGAGCACCTCGACGGTATTGTGAGGCAGCGGGTTGACATACTTGAACTGTGCCAGTGCCACCTTGTAACCCTTGCCACGCAGTTCCTTGAGCGTGGAGAGCAGATGGCCGTAGGTCGAACCGAATCCCACGATGAGCAGTTCAGCGTCGTCCTTGTCGCCCTGCACCTCGAGGTCGGGCACTTCGATGCGAGCCACCTTGCGCGAGCGCAGATGGTCCATCAGATCGTGGTTCTCGGGCTCGGTCGATATGCTGCCGGTCTTGCCGTCCTTCTCCAGTCCGCCCAGAATGTGTGTATAGCCTTCCTGTCCGGGTATAGCCCAGTAGCGCACACAGGTTTCGGGGTCGCGCTGATAGGGGGTATACCTGTAGCGCTGGTCGCTGGTGGCATAGTGGGGATGTATCTCGGGCAGGTCGTCCATCTTGGGCAGACGCCATGCCGCCGAACCGTTGGCGATGAAGGCGTCGGTGAGCAGCACCACGGGGGTGAGATGCTCCAGGGCTATCTTGGCTGCCATGTAGGCTGCCGAGAAGCAGTCGGTGGGGCTGGTGGCAGCGATTACGGGCATGGGACTCTCGCCGTTGCGGCCGTAGAGCACCTGCAGCAGGTCGGTCTGCTCGCTCTTGGTGGGCAGACCGGTCGAGGGACCGCCACGCTGAACGTCGATGATGACCAGCGGCAGCTCGTCGATGACAGCCAGGTTGATGGCCTCGCTCTTCAGACAGATGCCGGGACCCGAGGTAGAGGTGGCTGCCAGTGCTCCGGCAAACGAGGCACCTATGGCGCTGGCGCAAGCCGATATCTCGTCTTCACACTGCACCGTGATGACGCCACACGACTTGTGCTTGGACAGTTCGTGCAGTATGTCGGTGGCGGGAGTGATGGGGTATGAACCCAGATACAACTTCAGTCCTGCCTTTTCGGCGGCGGCTATCAGTCCGTAGGCGGTAGCCTTGTTGCCGGTGATGTCCATATAGCGTCCGGGCACCTTGGAGTGGGTCTCTATGCGATAGGTGGCGGGCACGCCGGCATGGGTGTTGTGGGCATAGTCGTAGCCGGCATGCACCACGCGTATGTTGGCCTCAGCCACCTGGGGCTTCTTGCCAAACTTATGGTGCAAGAACTCTTCGGCGAGTTCAAGGTTGCGGTCAAACAACCAGCACACCATTCCCAGGGCAAACATGTTGCGACACTTGAGAATGCTCTTGTTGTCCATACCCGAGTCTTCCAGACAGTGTTTCACCATCGTGGTGATGGGGCAAGCCACCACGCAGTCGGGGTCTATGCCCAGTTCGCCCAGATAGTCGTCGGTGAGGAAATCGGCCTTGCGCAGGTCGTTGGGACCGAAACTGTCGGTGTCGATGATGATGGTGGCCTGGGGCCTCGTATACTTGTACTGGGTCTTCAGCGCAGCGGCATTCATCGCCACCAGCACGTCACAACGGTCACCGGGAGTATATACCGTGCCGTCGCCGATGTGCACCTGGAATCCGGAAACACCCGTAAGCGAGCCTTGCGGGGCACGGATGTCGGCAGGATAATCGGGGAAGGTACTGATGTCGTTGCCCACGGTGGCAGAAATGGTAGAAAAGATGTTGCCGGCCAATTGCATGCCGTCACCGGAGTCGCCAGAGAATCTTACTACAACCTGGTCCAACTCTTTGATCACGATGTCTTCTTCCATAACAGGATGTCAAGGTAAAATGAATAACTGTTTTAGTTTTAGTATTTGAATGAACTACCGCCAAGAAACTCGCGCAGCAGACTGGTGGGAGCCAGTTGACGGTAAGAGATAGCATGGAAATAGCGCAGGAACTTGAGCAGGCGGTGTGCCTCGGCATATTCCTCGCAGTTTTCGGGCACCTGCTCGAGCAGCGGTTCAGCCTGCTGCTTGATGACGGCCAGTTCGTAGAGCATGGCACTGTTGAACATGGCGTCGGCATTCTCCTGGTAGGGGAATATCCACCGTTCCTCGCCGGCGCGCACGCTGGGCCAGCGGTGTATGCTCTCCTGGGCGCTTACGCCACGATACTTGTAGTCGCGTATGATGCGGCGCAGCAACCGGTTGTCGGTCGTAGGGATATAGTTGTGCTCGTCGAGCAGGATGGTGGTGAGCGCCGACACATACACGCGGAACTTCTGCTGCTCGGGAATCTGGGCGGTGAGCTCGGGGTTGAGGGCGTGTATGCCTTCGACCACCACTATGTCGTTGGGGCCCAGCTTCAGCCGCTTGCCGCTCTTCTCGCTCTTGCCCGCCTGGAAGTTGTATCTGGGCAACTCTATCTCCTCGCCCTTGAAGAGGGCATTAAACTGCTCGTTGATGAGGGCTATGTTGAGGGCGTGTATGCTCTCATAATCATACTCGCCATTGGCGTCGAGCGGAGTCTTGTCGCGGTCTATGAAGTAGTCGTCGAGCGATATCTGGAGTGGCTTGAGTCCGCAGGTGAGCAGCTGTATGCTCAGTCGCTTGCAGGTTGTGGTCTTTCCCGACGACGACGGACCGGCCAGCAGCACCAGCTTCACATCGTGGCGCGCGGCTATCTGGTCGGCGATGCGGGCTATCTTCTTCTCCTGCAGAGCCTCGTTCACATTGATGATGTCTGTGGCAAACCCCTTGTCCACGGCGTCGTTGAGGTCGCCCACGGTGCGCAGACCGATGATGTTCTGCCACTCGTGGTGCTCCTTGAACACATCAAACATCTTCTGCTGGCGGGGCATTGGGCACAACTGACCGGGATCTTCGCGCGAGGGGACACGCAGCAGCATACCATCGCTGTAGGCCACGAGGTCAAAGAGATAGACCTCACTGGTGCTGGTCAGCAGGGCACCGTAGAAGTAGTCGATGAAGTCGTCTATCTGGTAGTACACCGTATAGAGCTTGCCCTGGCCTTTGAGCAGCTTCACCTTCGACATGTCGCCCTTCTCGCTGAAGAGGCGTATGGCTTCCTCGGCAGTCACCATGCGGCGGCGTATGGGCGTGTCGGCGTCTATTATCTCCTGCATGCGGCAGCGTATACGTGCCACATCGTCGGCGGTAATGCCTCTTCCCAGCTTGACGTGTACATAGTAACCCTTAGACACCGGTATGTCTATACGCACCTCCACATTGCCGTAGAGGTCGTTGATGGCCTTGCAACATATAAAAAATAAGGTACGCGTGTACGTGCGTGACCCCGAGCCCGACCGCATATCCAGAAACTCCACATCCTTGTCGTTGTAGAGCCGGTAGTGCATGCCTTGCACCTTATTGTTTACCCTTGCGCACACCGGACCATGGTCCATTTTAAGCTCCGAAGCAGAAAAAACTTCAGAAAGTGTACTTCCAACGTTGACATTTAAAACTTTTTTATTATTTTTGCAACGTATAAGTAGCATCTGTTTCATCATTGGATAGATTCTTTTGATTGACAGGGCTAAATTAGTAATTATTATCGACTTCTTACAAACTTTTTATCAAAAATATGTCGATTTGGATTTTTTTTAAGCTTATCGGTTCATTAGCCTTGCTTATGTTTGGTATGAAAACGATGAGCGACAGCCTGCAGAAGATGGCAGGACCACAGCTGCGCCATATCCTTGGCGCCATGACAACCAACCGTTTAATGGGCATCCTTACCGGTACGTTTATTACAGCCGCGGTACAGTCGTCTACCGCCACTACCGTAATGACGGTATCGTTTGTCAATGCCGGTTTGCTCACTTTGGCCCAAGCCATCTCCGTCATCATGGGAGCCAATATCGGCACCACGCTTACGGCATGGATTATGAGCGCGGGTTTCTCTTTCAACATTACCGACTTCGTATGGCCGGCTTTCTTCATCGCTATCATCTTGATTTATTCCAAGAAGCGGAAGATGGTCGGCGATTTCATTTTCGGTATCTCCTTCATGTTCCTCGGACTGGGCACCCTGCGCCAGACGGGTATCGACATGGACCTCTCCCACAACCAGGCTGTACTCGACTTCTTCCAGAGCTTCGACCCCAACAGCCTGCTCACCACCGTGACCTTCCTCATCATCGGCAGTCTGCTCACCATGTGTGTGCAGAGCTCGGCAGCCATCATGGCCATCACCATGATACTCTGCTCTACCGGCGTGCTGCCCATCTATCAGGGTATAGCCTTGGTGATGGGTGAGAATATCGGTACCACTGTCACCTCCAATGTGGCTGCGCTCACCGCCAACGCCCAGGCCCGCCGTGCCGCCCTTGCACACATGGTGTTCAACCTCTTCGGCGTGTGCTGGATACTGCTCGTGTTCCGCCCGTTTGTCGACATGGTCTGCGGATTTGTGGGCTACGACGAGTCGCTCCATCAGGGCGACCCCGGCTTCCTCGCCAACGCCGCCAAGCTCAGCTTCGTGCTCGCTGCCTTCCACACCACCTTCAACCTCGCCAACACCTCTATCCTCGTGTGGTTCATCCCGCAGATAGAGCGACTCGTGTGCCGACTCATCAAGCCGAAACCCAATGCCGAGGACGAAGACTTCCGCCTGCGGTTCATCCAGAGCGGTATCATGAAGACCCCCGAGCTCTCAGTGCTTGAGGCGCAGAAAGAAATACAGAGCTACTCGGAGCGTATACAGCGCATGTTTGGCATGGTCAATGAGTTGCTCTACGAGAAGGATAGCGATAAGTTCATCAAGCTCTTCTCGCGCATCGAGAAGTATGAAGGCATATCAGACCACATGGAGATTGAGATAGGCAACTACCTCGACAACGTCAGCGACTCGCACCTCAGCGACGAGACCAAGGCCAAGATACGCGCCATGCTGCGCGAGATAAGCGAAATAGAGTCTATCGGCGACAGCTGTTACAACATTGCGCGCACCCTCAACCGCAAGTTCAAGAGCAAGGAAGACTTCACCGAGAAGCAGTACGACCACACACATCAGATGTTTGGACTCATCGACTCGGCACTTACCCAGATGAACACCATGTTCAAGCGCCACAAGGAGAACTTCGACCCCAACACCTCGTTCAACCTTGAGACCGAAATCAACAACTATCGCGGACAGCTCAAGACCCAGAACATCAACGATGTCAACGAACACGCATACTCCTACGCTTGTGGTACCATGTATATGGATATCATCCAGGAGTGCGAGAAGCTGGGCGACTACATCGTCAACGTAGTCGAAGCCCGCATGGGCGTACGCCAGCACGGCGCATGATGCGGCCCAAAACTCCGCAACCGTCACGGCTCTCATAGAGCCAGTTATCACATACCGCCCACATTCCTACAGCAACCCTGTAGGATGTGCGATTTCCAAGCCCAGGGCAGAGGTGCAACGCGCCTCTACCTTGGGTATATTTATAATAAGGCATAGCAACTCTGTAGGAGTTGCGTTTAGCCGAAGGCGTTACCCCGACGCAAACCCATCGCTACCTATATGTAGGGGAATTATCCAACTGAGTATAACGCCTACGGCTAAACGCAACTCTTACAGAGTAGCAATATTAGTGGGGGCATTACCCAGGGTAGCGGGCCATGCCCGCAACCCTGGGCTATGTAATCGCAACTCCGTCAGAGTTGCCAGAGGTGCGCACCATCCAAATACGGCCCCATCAACCGATTTGCATTTACATTTGAACACCGTGGGAAAATGTGTATCAAACCTTGAAACACTTGTTGGCTGCTCTGCATTATTTATGGCCAACGCTGCAATCCTTATATCCAACTCTGCAATAATAATGACTATCATGGTAATGATTATGATGGCCTCGGGGAACGGCGCGACCGTCCTTAGGGTTGTCGCGACCGCATTGGCTGCCGTAGCGATGGTCATGGCGGGCTCGTGACGGTTGATACGTGGGCACGTGACGGTTGATACGTGGACTCGTTTCGTACGACACGAGGGCTCGTGACTTACGGTGCGTGCCGGCCATGGTGGTCTGCACGGCGCGTGGGGTCATCCCACTACGAGTATGTCTCTGATATCCGTGAGGTAGTTGGGGCTGCGGTGCTCGCATTTCACCTTCCAGGGCTGCTGCTCGTCGCCTTCGGCTGCCAGTCTGATGGTCTTCAGCCCGTAGCGCTGGTTGATGTTGTCGGTGGCTGCCATGAGCTGTGCCCGCTCTGCCCTGTTGGTGATGGGGTCGAAGAGGTCGGCTGTGGCGGCGTGGGCGGCGATGATGTCGCTCACCGTCACCCCTGCCCTCTTGTACATCACCCCGTGGTGGTAGATGTGCGCCAGCGCCTGGAGAGCGGCGGCGGTTATCTCCATGGTGTCGGCCGTATGGGTGAGCAGCGTCACGGTGGCGGCATTGGCATACTGCGCCAGGTCGTCGCGGAAGGCGTTGCTGGCGATAAACACCGTGACCTGTCGCGCCACGGCCTGCTGACCTCTCAGCTTGTTGGCGCACGACGCGGCAAAGGTGGCTACCGCCGACTTGAGCTGCTCCATGCTCTCGACCATGCTGCCGAAGCTGCGCGAGGTGGTCACCGTCTGGTTGCGCCTCACCTCGGTGGTGTCTATACAGGGCTGGCCGTTGAGTTCCATCCATGTCTGCACCCCCGGTTTGGCGAGATGGCTCTTCACCCACGCCTCGCTCTTGTCTGCCAGTTGCAGCGGCGAGTGTATGCCGTAATAGTTGAGCCGCTCCAGCGTACGGCGTCCTATCCCCCACACGTCGGCGAGGTCGAAGAGCTGCAGCGCGCGGCGCCGCTTGTCGTCGCTGTCTATGCAGCACACGCCGTGGTAGCCGCGATACTGCTTGGCAAACTTGCTGCCCATCTTGGCGAGGGTCTTGGAGGGGGCTATGCCCACGCTCACGGGTATGTCGGTCCACAGGCGTATGCGCCCGGCTATGTCGCGCATCATCTCCGCCAGGTTGTGGTGGCGCTCATATCCTCCGAGGTCGCAGAAGCTCTCGTCGATGCTGTAATTCTCGACGCGCATGATGCTCTGCCGCAGTATGTTGGTCACCCGCTTGCTCATGGCGGCGTAGAGCTGCATGTTGGTCGAGAACACTCTGACCTGGTGGCGCTCCACGATGTCGCTCACCTTGAAGAGCGGGTCGCCGCGGCGCAGTCCCACGGCCTTGGCTTCGGGCGTGAGCGCCACGATGCAGCCGTCGTTGCTCGACAGCACGCACACGGGTCGTCCCTGGAGTCCCGGGTGGAACACCTTCTCTACCGAACAGAAGAAGCTATTGCAATCTACCAGTGCCCACATATCGTCAGTCTCTGGGCCGGTGGATGATATACGTCACCGTACCCCATACGCTGAAGGAGTCGGCGGGCGTCACGCGTATCTCGGGGAAGTCGGGGTTGGCGGGAACGAGCCATCCCTCGTCGCCCCGCCGTACAAAGCGCTTGAGGGTGTACTCTCCATTGAGCTCGCATACCGCCACCTCGCTCTCCGAGGGGTTGCGGCGGCTCTTGTCTACGATGACGATGTCGCCCGAGTGGATGTCGGCGTCTATCATCGAGTTGCCCTCGACGCGTATGAGATACGATGCTTCGGGGTTGGGGCAGAGCATGCGCAGGAGGTTGATGTCCTGGCTGCGCTCGTCGTTGTCGAGCGGTATGGGGAAGCCCGCCACCAGCCCTATGTCGAAGTAGGGCAGCGCGAGGTCGTCCAGTTCGGTGGCGCTCACCACGGTGCCCATCCGCCCGAGCGCTGTGGTGGCGCTGGCAGCCTGTCGGATGCATCGGGTGATAAACTCGCTCTTGTTGGGGTGGCTGTCTATCAGCGTCGCCACCTGTCGTGGTGCCCTGAAGGTAAAGAGTTTGCTGTCTGTCGATGGTCGTCCGGCGCCCTCGCGTCGTCCTCCCCGTCGGCTGTTGTGGTTGTCGTTCATATCGCGTATATTGTTTTCACAGACAAAGTTACGCATATTTTTGAATATGTATTACAGAAATCAAACATTTTTTATGATTATCTGCGTTGGGGGTGGTTGTGAGGGTTGCAGAAGGCCGAGATGGGGCTTCTGCGATGGCTGGTACGCACCCCCGGCAACTCTGTAGGAGTTGCGATTACATAGCCCAGGGTTGCGGGCATGGCCCGCTACCCTGGGTAATGCACCCACTAATATTGCTACTCTGTAAGAGTTGCGCTTAGCCGTAGGCGTTACCCGCAGCAGGATAATTGCCAGTAATGGGTTGATGGGAATAATAAGATTGAGTATAACGCCTTCGGCTAATCGCAACTCCTACAGAGTTGCCATCTCTTTTTATATCCTTACCCAGGGTAGAGGAGTTTCGCCCCTCAACCCTGGGCTGGGAAATCGCAACTCCTACAGAGTTGCTGCTGCTGACGGGCCTCCATTTATTATAGATAGTACGCACCTATGCGTCATGTATGGTTAGCACATTGTGGATGGTGCGAACCGATGGGGCATATATGGTTAGTCCGTTGTGGATGGTACGCATCCCCTGGCAACTCTGTAGGAGTTGCCGCTGCTGACGGGCCTCCATTTATTATAGATAGTACGCACCTATGCGTCATGTATGGTTAGCACATTGTGGATGGTGCGAACCGATGGGGCATGTATGGTTAGTCCGTTGTGGATGGTACGCATCCCCCGGCAACTCTGTAGGAGTTGCGATTACATAGCCCAGGGTTGCGGGCATGGCCCGCTACCCTGGGTAATGCACCCACTAATATTGCTACTCTGTAAGAGTTGCGCTTAGCCGTAGGCGTTATACTCAGTTGGATAATTCCCCTACATATAGGTAGCGATGGGTTTGCGTCGGGGTAACGCCTTCGGCTAATCGCAATACTTACAGCATTGCTATACCTTATTGTATATATACCCAGGGTAGCGTGCTTCGCCCGCAACCCTGGGCTGGGAAATCGCAACTCCTACAGAGTTGCTGCTGGAATGGACCTGCTATGCCTTGGGGATGATGCCCATAAAATCAGGCCAATCGCCCAACCCCACATCCATCACAATTATCAACCCCAAACCAATCGGAAACCCCACATCCATCACAAGCATCAACCCCAAACCAATCACCCGCCCCCGCATCCATCACAAGCATCAACCACAAACCAATCACCCGTCCCCGCATCCAGCACAAGTATCAACCCCTAAACCAATCACCGCATCTATATCTGCTCCTACAAAACGAATACGGATATCGCTGATTTGTCTGATATTCTTGGCAAATGCTATCAGGCAAATCAGCGATATCCGTATTTCCATCAGTATCGGCCTCGGGGCAATCGGGCAAACCCGTATGCTACGCCCGAGGCTCTGTATCGGGGCATTCCGCCGTGGCGGAGATAGTGGCGCTCTCCTACTCTACCGCCATGACAAATCCACCGCCGGGGGCGAGGTGCACCTTGAGCTTGCCGTCCTCGGGGATGGTAATCTGGCAGCGCTTGTAGTCTTCTGCCGAACGGTCGGCATTGATGCCGTCGTAGAACGCGTCGGCCTGGCGACCGGCGATGTTGAGCGGCGAGAGGTCGAGGGTGAGGTCGCGCGCGGTCCAGTTGGTGAGCGCACCCACAAACCATTTGCCGTCCTTGCGGCGTGCCACTGCCACATACTCACCTATCTCGCTCTTGAGTGGGATGGTCTCGTCCCAGACAGTGGGCACCGACACGATAAATCGGGTGCACTCCTCTTCCTGGTTGTAGTGGGTGGGCGAGTCGCAGAGCATATTGAGGGGCGAGAGGAAGACCACATACTGCGCCAGCTGGTGGGTGCGGGTGCCCTGGCTCATAGGCCGTGAGTTGTTGGGGGCATAGGTGGTCTGGGTGCCGTTGATCATGGCTCCCTGGGTGTAGTCCATAGGTCCGGCGAGCATGCGGGCAAAGGGTACGGTGACATCGTAGAGAGGCTGGTTGTACTCCTTGATGGTGCACCACTTGGTCTGCTCCTGTCCGTTGACGCCCTCAAAGTTGATGACATTGGGATAGGTGCGGTTGAGTCCGGTGGGCTTGTAGGTGCCGTGGAAGTCGATGAGCAGGTGGTACTTGGCGGTCATCGCGGCGGCACGGTAGTGGAAGTCTACGATGCGTGCGTCGTCGCTGTTGATGAAGTCGACCTTGAAGCCCTTGACTCCCATCTCCGAGTAGTGCTTGCACACGCGCTCCATGTCCTTGTCGAAGGGATAGTAGCCGGCCCAGAGGATCACGCCGACGCCCTTGGCCTTGCCATAGTCTACGATGGCCTTGATGTCTATGCCCGGCACGATGGCGAAGAGGTCGTTGCGAC
The DNA here is from genome assembly GCF_002251325.1 of Prevotella sp. P4-67. Lineage (NCBI taxonomy): Bacteria > Pseudomonadati > Bacteroidota > Bacteroidia > Bacteroidales > Prevotellaceae > Prevotella > Prevotella sp. P4-67. Next base: position 84,738 of record NZ_NPJL01000059.1, on the reverse strand, counting down.
GGCGCTTGGCCCATCCCTCGTCGAGGAGGATGTACTCTATGCCGTGGCGGTGGGCAAAGTCGATGTAGTACTTATAGGTTTCGGTGTTGATACCGGCCCGGAAGTCTACCTTGTATACTCCCCAGTCGTTCCACCAGTCCCAAGCCACCTTGCCGGGGCGTATCCATGAGGTGTCGGCGAGGCGAGAGGGTGAGGCGAGGCGGTATACCATGTCGTTGTCGAGCAACTGCTCGTCGGCAGTGGCATAGCAGATGATGCGCCAGGGGAACTGCTGCTGTGCATGGGCCTTGACGAGATAGTTCTCGCGACCTGTGGGCAGCTGCTCGAGCAGTCGGTAGCCTCCAATCTTGATGCCGCTGGGATAGGGGGCACACACGCCGGTGAGCTCGGGCGTCTTGCCGTTGCCCAGCCAGAAGAGCCCGGGATAGTGCTCGACATCGCTCTCTGCCACGCAGAGCCGCACGCCCTTGTCGGCCTCGACGATGAGCGGGGTGAAGATGAGGCGGGTGTCCATGAGCTGTGACAGCGCAGTGTGGGTATAGTTGTTCTCAAACGAGTTGTGGAGCTGGTCTTCGCGGTCGCCACTGTCGCGCACATAGGGTATCTGCGCTTTCCAGTCGCGGGCAAAACGCATCTGCGCCTGCTCGTCGTTGATGGTAACCTCGCTCTTGAGGGTCGAGGCGAAACGGTAGGCCATGCCCTCGTCGTAGAGGCGGAAGATGAGGTCAAATCCCTCCTTGAACTGGAGGCGCAACTGGTTGTAGCAGTCGCTCACCTCGTTGCGCTTGTAGGCAAAGGCGGCTATCTGGCCGCGGTGGGTTGTCTTCACGGCACGGCGCAGATGGGAGTTCTCGCCCCATGTGCCTCTGTCGGTCTTGAGGGCTATGGCCGAGGGCAGCACGAGCTGCAGGCTGGCGTCCTTGAGACTGTACTTGATGACTGTGCCTACCTCTACCTGGGCGGTAAGCTGCCCGTTGGGCGATGTGACGGTATAGCTCTTGGCCATCATGACCAGCGCCACCATCAGAAGCCACAATGTGGTAATTCCTCTTTTTTTCATGAATTAGTTGTGCTCTGTAAAAGTGGTTATAAATATTCGTATGGGACAAAGTTAGATAAAAAACTTGAATTGCGCGATGCTTTCTGCCAAGAAATTGACTGAGGGCGTGACGATTATGTGCATTTTCCTGATTTCGGCGCGCGTCGGGGGGCTGGCGACGCCATCAGAGGGGCTTGCCGCCACCGTAGGGGCAAGGGCAAGGGGCAAGGAGACGGCCTACACCTTATTAATATATATGGCGGAGGGCGGCATCGTCGTCGCCATAACGGCGGGGCTGACGAGGGGGGAAACGAAATTTTTCAACTTTTTTTTTGTTTTTTCATTTTTTTTTCCTTAATTTTCAATATAATTTTAAAACACTACCATTATGGGAAAAGCAAAGAAAGGCGGGAAGCGCATCACCAAACGGCAGCTGTCCGAGATGCTGGTTAATTTCTTCTCCGCAAATCCGGAACGAGTCTATACATTCAAAGAGATATTCAGAGCCCTACACCTGGACACCCATCCTGCCAAGATGCTGGCGGTAGACACGATGGAAGAGATGGCGTGGGACGACTTCCTCGTGCGCACGTCCATCAACTCGTATCAGCTCAACACCAAAGGCCAGGTACAGGAAGGCGTATTCAGACGGAAGTCTAACGGCAAGAACTCATTCGTACCCTCCGACGGCGAGCAGCCCATCTTCGTGTCGGAGCGCAACTCCATGGGCGCGCTCGACGGCGACAAGGTGAGGGTATCGGTAATGGCGCGTCGCCAGAACCATATCAAGGAGGCCAAGGTGATAGAGATACTGGAGCGCAAGAAAGACACCTTCGTGGGCAAGCTGGTGGTAGGCAAGGACATCGCCTTCCTGAAGACCAACGACAATCTGGCGCGCGACATACTCATCCCCAAGAAGAGGCTGAAGAAAGGTCAGACCGACGACAAGGCGGTGGTAAAGATTGTGAGCTGGCCCGACGAGGAGCACACCAACATGATAGGCGAGGTGGTGGACATCCTGGGCAAGTGTGGCGACAACGATGTGGAGATGAACACCATCCTCGCCCAGTACGGACTGCCCTACCGCTACCCCAAGGCTGTGGAAGATGCCGCCGACAAGATCACGGGCGAAATCACGAAGCAGGACGAGGCTGAGCGCGAGGACTTCCGCAACACCTGGACCTGTACCATCGACCCCAAGGACGCCAAGGACTTTGACGACGCGCTGTCTATCAAGCGTCTCGACAACGGACTCTGGGAGGTAGGCGTGCATATCGCCGACGTGTCTCACTATGTGCACGAGGGCGACATCATAGACCGCGAGGCCGAGCGTCGCGCCACGTCTATCTATCTGGTAGACCGCACCATCCCCATGCTGCCCGAGCGGCTGTGCAACTTCGTCTGCTCGCTGCGCCCCGACGAAGACAAACTCTGCTACAGCGTGGTCTTCAACCTCGACGAAGACGCCATGGTAAGAGACTACCGCATCGTGCATACCATCATCCGGTCTAACCGCAGATATGCTTATGAAGACGCGCAGAAGATACTGGAAGACAACGGAGTGGTGGATGGCACCGGCGAACCGGCTCCCAAGCCCAAGGACGGCAAATACCGTGGCGAGAACGCCGAACAGATAGTGACTCTCGACAGACTGGCCAAGAGGCTGCGCGCTGCCCGGTTCAAGAATGGTGCAGTGAAGTTTGACTCAGAGGAACTGCGCTTCGACATCGACGAAAAGGGCAAACCCATACGCTGCTACTTCAAGCGCTCAAAGGACGCCAACAAGCTGATAGAGGAATTCATGCTGCTCGCCAACAGGACTGTGGCTGAGAGCGTGGGCAAGACGGCGAAAGGCAGGAAGGCCAAAACGCTGCCTTACCGCGTACACGACAACCCCGACCCACAAAAGATGGAGACGCTGCGTGAGTTTATAGCCAAGTTCGGATACAGGGTAAAGACCGACGGAACCAAGAAAGCCATGGCAAAGAGCATCAACCGACTCATGGAGGAATGTGAGGGACATCCCGAGCAGAACTTGATACAAAAGGTGGCGCTGAGAGCCATGATGAAGGCCAAATACACCACCAAGAACATAGGCCACTTCGGTCTGGCGTTCGAATACTACACCCACTTTACCAGTCCCATCCGCCGCTATCCCGACACCATGGTCCACCGCCTGCTCACCCGCTACGCTGAGGGCGGCCGTTCGGCCAACGCCAAGCACTATGAGGAGCTCTGCGAGCACTGCTCTGACATGGAACTGGTGGCACAGAACGCCGAGCGCGACTCCATCAAGTACAAGATGGTGGAATTTATGGGCGACCACCTGGGCGAGCAGTTCGACGCCCACATCAGCGGCATCACAGCCTATGGCATCTATGCCGAGATAGACGAGAACCACTGTGAAGGCATGATACCCATGCGCGACCTGGACGACGACTACTACGAGTTTGACGAGCGCAACTTCTGCCTCGTGGGCCGTCGTCGCCACCACAAGTACCAGCTGGGCGACGCTGTGCGCATCCAGGTGGCCAAGACCAATCTCGAAAAGAAACAACTCGACTTCACGCTTGTCGGCAATGACAAGCCCGTGGTCAAGATGCGCCATAGGAGATGAAGATAAAGTACACGCACACAGAGGAACTCTGGAACTCGTGGAGCCACGCCGGCGGCATCATGCTCGGCGTGGTGATAGGCACCATCTTTCTGGTATGGTGCGCCCAGGCCCACAACGGCTGGGCCACGGCGGGCGTGATACTCTACCTCTTTGGCATGCTCTGCTCCTATACGGCATCCACCGTCTACCACGCCCTCAGCGCCAAGTCTGTATGGAAAGAGCGGCTGCGCCGATGGGACCATGCCGCCATCTACTGGCACATAGCCGGCTCCTATTCGCCCATCACCCTGGTGGCTCTGCGCGATGAGGGCTACTGGGGATGGGGATTGTTTGTCTTCGTGTGGCTCTGCGCCATCACCGGCACCGTCATGGCGTTTCGCAAGCTCAAGGCCCATAGCAACCTCGAAACCCTATGTTTCGTGCTGATGGGCTTGTCGGTGCTGGCAGCCTTCAAGCCGCTGATGGATGCCGTGAGTACCTCGGCAGTGGTATGGCTTATCGCCGAGGGAGTGGCCTATATCACCGGCGCGCTTTTCTATACGCTACACAAGCGGCAGTACAACCATACCATCTTCCACTTCTTCGTGCTCCTCGGTTCGGTGTGCCATATCATCTGTGTATGGGATGTGCTGATGCAGTATATCTAACCCTGTAAAATATAGCTTATGCCCACAATCTCCATTCGACGCAGCCTGTTCATTGCCCTCCTGGGCCTGTCGACAGTAGTCTCCAGCGCACAATCGCGGTTCGACAAGTGGAAGTTACCTTCCTGCACCACCAAGAAAGGCCCCAATGGCCTACAGGGTGTCGTCGACAGCTCTGGCCAATGGGTTGTCCAGCCTTACTTCGATTTCCTCTTCTTCCCCTATCGATGCTATTTAGGCGAGGCACGGTACAAGGGGAGCAACGACTATTATATTATAGACCGCGACTTTAACATTGTGGGAAACGGCCCTTATCCCTTTGCCGATATTACGCCCTACTACATTATCATCAATGACCACCCCAACTGCTATGTTATCAATGCCCGAGGCCAACGCATCAGCGACATTTATAGTGAGATAAAGATATGGGACTATGGCACCGACTGGGAGGGCGAACTGCTCTTCTGCCGACGCAAGGACAATGGCAAATGGGACATACTGGGTGCCGACATGCAGCGCATAGGCAACGGCCCTGTAGATGGAGACCGACAGTATGGTGACCGTATGTACGATGTATGGCCATACCCTCTGCGCAACAACGCTGACGGTCACAACGAGAATATAATAGGGCTGATACGCTTTGTAAAGGACCGCCACTACGGCCTGATGAACATGGCCGGCGAGGTCATAGTGCCTCCCATATACGCCGATATAGACAACCTGTATCTGGATGATGACATCTACACCCAAACCAAGTACAAGGGCACTCAGTGTACACCCGAACAGATTGAGCGGACGGCTCTCTTCACCTGCAAGACCGACCGGGGCACCATCGTGGTAATCGATGCCATGGGGCAGACGGTCATCCCGGAGCAGAAGAGGCCCAAGCACATGGTCAAGCACATGGCTAAGAACATGGCCAAGTACCTGGGCCCCTATCTGGCACGTGCCAACGACAACGACAAGCTGTGGCAGTCGCGGATAACGGCTCCCTTCTACGAGTTCATCGCCCGTGTAGACAAGTGTTTTATCACCGAGATACCCAAGACGGCCAAGACGCAGAACCTGCTGGCCATGGCACAGGCCGACCAGGCTCAGAAAGACCGATTGCTGGCTCGGCAACAGCGCAAGGAGACTGCCAATAGGCAACGACAGCAGGCACAGGCGCGGAATGGAAATCGCTCTACTTCCACGCAGACTCCACGCAGTGCGGCCACGCAGTCGCAGGCTAAACGTCACGTGGCGCAGACATCGGCAGGCATCGTCCATCCCGCCTTCGGAACCTTACCCGCTTCCAACACCACTTACTTCTATGCCAAATCGGGCGGCAAGGCTGGCGAGGTGAGCCTCAACATCACGGGCCACGCCAATGGTGGCTGCTGGATACAGCTCCGAGCTTACAACCTGGGTATCCTTGCCCGCGATTTCGGCCCCGACAACGTGAAGTATGAGAGCGACTACATCGTCGTGGGTGGACGTTTCTACCAACCGGGATTCCTTAGTTATAGCCAGGGCGCCTACATCGATGCGCCGACCATAAAGATAGCCAAAGACTGGAGCCACATTATCTATATCCCGCTCAAAGGGCAGCAACAACTGTACGACCGCCCCATTGCCGAGTCGGTATACAGGCAACATGAAGCCAACATCAACCGATACAATGCCCAGCATGGTCTGTTCGAGTATGACGCTAACCACCAGCGACAGGAAGCTGAGTACAATAACCGCCGCGCCCAGGAGATGCGAAGCAACAGCCCGTCGAGCAGTGGGCAGCAGCGGAAAAATACCCGCAAGCCGGCTGGAAAGAAGATGGACGTGCGCGTTGACGAGCCCAACTATACCGGCAATACCGAGCGCGCCTGGTGCGAGCAGTGCCAGAAGTGGGACATTCCCCATCGTCATATCAAGAAGTAGCCACTATCGCCACCACCGCCAAGACGCCACCCACAGGCATGGAAGACAGGGAGCGCAAGCCCCCAAATGTGGTGGCGAATGGGGCAAAAACCAACAAAATGGTGCAATTATTTTGTAATACGCTTATTTTCATGTAATTTTGCATACTGATTACATAATTCACCATTAATGAACATACTTATAACGGGTGCGAGCGGCTTTATAGGCAGCTTTATCGTTGAGGAGGCATTGCGCCAAGGCATGGAGACCTGGGCAGCCGTGCGCCCATCGAGTTCGCGTAAGTATCTCGCCGACCCACGTATCCACTTTATCGAGCTGGACTTCTCGTCGCAAGAGCGATTGGAAGAGGCGTTAAGCACCCATTCCTTCGACTATATCATCCATGCCGCCGGAGCCACGAAGTGCCTCAACGAGGACACGTTCTACGAGGTCAACACCGAGGGAACCAAGCGGCTGGTCAAGGCGATACTCAACCTGCAGATGCCCATCCACCGCTTTGTTTATCTCAGTTCGCTCAGCGTGATGGGAGCCATCCGCGAAGAGCAGCCCTATCAGGAGATAACCGAGCACGACTACCCCCGCCCCAATACTGCTTACGGCAAGAGCAAACTCAAGGCCGAAAGGTTCCTCGAGTCCGTAGGCAACAATTTTCCATACGTCATTCTCCGACCCACGGGCGTCTATGGCCCTCGGGAGAAAGACTACTTCATGATGGCGAAATCCATCAGCAACCACATCGACTTCGCCGTAGGCTTCCAGCGTCAGGACATCACCTTTGTTTATGTCAAAGACGTGGTGCAAGCCATATTCCTCACCCTCGACCACGGCATGAACGGTCGCAAATACTTCCTCAGCGACGGCAATGTCTATCGTTCGTCCGATTTCAGCAACCTTATCCGTAAGGCATTGGGCAACCCCTGGTGGATACGCATCACTGCGCCGGTTTGGGTGCTGAGGATTGTGACATCCATAGGCGAACTCGTGGCGCGTTCCACCGGACGCATCTCAGCCCTCAACCACGACAAGTTCAACATCCTGCGCCAGCGCAACTGGCGTTGTGACATCGAGCCCACTATGGACGAACTGGGCTACCACCCCCACTACGACCTCGCCCGCGGCGTGGCCGAAACCATAGACTGGTACAAGAATGAGGGATGGCTCTGATGCCATCGGCTTGCATATCATAATACATACAAGAAGTGAAAAAACTGTTAGATTATTTCCGCATAGAGAAACAGCCGCGCCGCGGACTCCTGGCGATGGAGTGGGTGGTGCTGGGCTATCTGGTGTTTACCCTGCTCTTTATCCTGTTTACCTATACCAAGCTCGCCAACCCCGACTCGATGATTTGGGGCCGCATGCGCGTGGTGGCGATGATGGCTGCCCTGTGGACAGTCTATCGCATCGTGCCCTGCCGTGCCACTATGTTTGCCCGAGTTGTGGGACAGATGGCGCTGCTGGCATGGTGGTATCCCGATACCTATGAGCTCAACCGCGTGCTGCCCAATCTGGACCACGTCTTTGCCCAGTGGGAGCAGGCGCTGTTTGGTTTCCAGCCCGCGCTGGTGTTTGCCGAGAAGTTCTCCTCGCCCGTCATCTCCGAGCTGATGAGCATGGGCTACGCCGCCTATTACCCCATGATAGCCTGCGTGGCTCTGGTCTATTTCCTCCGCCACTATGCCGAGTTCCAGCGTTGCATCTTCGTCATCATGGCATCGTTTATGGCCTTTTATGTCATCTTCGACCTGGTGCCGGTCGTAGGCCCCACCTTTTATTATAAGGCGGTAGGTCTGCGCCATATCGCCGAAGGCGTGTTCCCCAACCTGGGCCACTACTTCAGCACCCACACCGACTGCCTCGCCACTCCGGGCTATACCGACGGCATCTTCTACCAGATGGTCGAAGACGCCAAAGCCGCCGGAGAACGCCCCACGGCAGCCTTCCCCAGCTCTCATGTGGGCATATCCACCGTGTGCATGCTCCTGTTGTGGCATGTGCGCAGCCGCAAGCACCTGATATGCCTGCTGCCGCTCTACGTGTTCCTCTGCCTCGCCACGGTCTACATCCAGGCCCACTACGCCATCGACGCACTGGCAGGTCTGGCCACGGGAGCCCTCTTCTTCGCCCTGTTCATGGCCGTTTCGCGCGGCATGATTGAACGCAGACACAGATAGAAAACCTATAGAATATTCAAGATAATGAAACAACTGTATATAGAGACCTACGGATGCCAGATGAACGTGGCAGACTCTGAGGTGGTGGCTTCCATCATGAAGATGGCGGGCTATGACCTGTGTGACAATGAGGCCGACGCCGACGCCATTTTCCTCAACACCTGTAGCATACGCGAGAACGCCGAAAACAAGATATACAACCGCCTCGAGACCCTCCATGCCGAGCAGAAGAAGGGCCGCAATCTCATCCTGGGTGTACTGGGATGTATGGCAGAGCGCGTCAAGGACGAACTCATTGACCACCACCACGCCAATCTGGTATGCGGACCCGACAGCTATCTCAATCTGCCCGACATGATGGCGCAGTGCGAGAACGGCCACAATGCCATCGACATCGCCCTGAGCAAGACCGAGACCTACCGGGATGTAATCCCACAGCGTATAGGCCTCGCCCACATCAGCGGATTTGTCAGCATCATGCGCGGATGCAACAACTTCTGCCACTACTGCATCGTGCCCTACACCCGAGGCCGCGAGCGCTCACGCGATGTCGACAGCATCCTGCGCGAGGTTGCCGACCTGCGCGACCGGGGCTTCCGCGAGGTGACGCTGCTCGGCCAGAATGTCAATTCCTATGGACTCTCGCCCGCCGGCAAGCGCGAGGAGGGCTCCACATCCTTCGCCCAGCTGCTGCGGCTTGTGGCGCGCTCGGTGCCCGATATGCGCGTGCGCTTTACCACCTCCAACCCCGAGGATATGACCGACGACATACTCTACGCCATCGCCGAGGAGCCCAATCTCTGCCACCACATACACTTCCCGGCACAGAGCGGCTCCAACAAAATACTCCATCTGATGAACCGCAAGTACACCCGCGAGGACTATCTGGAGCGCATAGCCGCCATACGGCGCATCATACCCGACTGCGGCATATCCACCGACCTCTTTGTGGGCTACCACGACGAGACCGAGGAAGACCACGAGCTCACCCTCTCGCTCGTACGCGAGGTGGGCTTCGACAGCGCCTTCATGTTCAAGTACTCCGAGCGCCCCGGCACCTACGCCTCCAAGCATCTGCCCGACAATGTGCCCGAGGAGGTCAAAATTGCCCGACTCAACCAGCTCATACAGCTCCAGACCGAGGTCAGCGCCGAGCAGAACCGCAAGGATGTAGGCCGCGAGTTCGACGTGCTGCTCGAGAGCGTGAGCAAGCGCAGCCGCGAACAGCTCATGGGACGCACCCCGCAAAACAAGGCGGTAGTTGTGGACAAGGGCACCCACCACGTGGGCGAAACCATACGCGTGCGCATCACCGGCAGCACCAGCGCCACACTCTTCGGCGAAGAAATACACGCCGAGGCGTAAAAAACATTACCCCTTTTGTTGTTTTATATTCATAAATGACATACCTTTGTAATTATGAAAGAGTTTTTACAAATTATCAGACGGTTCGTACCGCCCTATAAGCGTTATCTGGTAGGCTCGGTGATATTCAATATCCTGGCAGCCATACTCAACATCTTCTCGTTTGCAGCCATCATCCCCATCCTGCAGATACTCTTCGACGTCAAGGGACATGCCACAGCCACCCACCTCATGGATTGGGGCAGCGGTAACATCAAGGACGTGCTGTCCAACAATGCCGACTACTACGTGCGCGAACTGATCAGCATCACCAACCCCGTGACCACTCTGCTGCTGATAGGTCTGATTCTCACCTTCATGACCTTCCTCAAGACGGCAGCCTACTTCCTGTCTTCGGCAGCCATCATACCTATGCGTACAGGCGTGGTGCGCGACATCCGCAACTCGCTGTACAAGAAGATAACCTCGCTGTCGCTCGGCTTCTTCAGCGAAGAGCGCAAGGGCGACATCATCGCCCGCATGAGCGGCGACGTGCAGGAGATTGAGAACAGCATCATGGCCTGGATAGACATGCTCATCAAGAACCCTATCCTTATACTCTTCTACTTCTGCGCCCTGCTCTTCATCTCGTGGAAGCTCACCCTCTTCACCCTCTGCTTCGTGCCCCTCTTCGGATGGTTTATGGGCGTGGTGGGACGCAAGCTCAAGGCCAGCAGCATCAAAGTCCAGGCGCTATGGAGCGACACCATGAGCCAGGTCGAGGAGACCCTCGGCGGACTGCGCATCATCAAGGCCTTCTGCGCCGAGGAGAAGATGAACCAGCGTTTCGACCGCACCAACTCCAGCTACCGTGACAACCTCGCCCGCGTGCAGGTGCGCCAGCAGGCCGCCCACCCCATGAGCGAGTTCCTGGGCACACTCATGATAGTCATCGTGCTGTGGTTTGGCGGCATCATGGTACTGCGCAGCCACGTCATGACGGGCCCCACATTCATCTACTACCTCGTCATCCTCTACTCCATCATCAATCCGCTCAAGGAGTTCTCGCGCGCCAGCTACAATATCCCCAAGGGTCTGGCCAGCATGGAGCGCATCGACCGCATACTCAATGCCGAAATCGACATCCGCGAGAAGAGCGACCCCGTACACATCAGCGGGCTGGAGCACCAGATTGAGTTCCGCCACGTGTCCTTCCGCTACGACCAGCAGTGGGTGCTGCGCGACATCAACCTCGTCATACCCAAGGGCAAGACCATCGCGATCGTGGGACAGAGCGGCTCGGGCAAGTCTACCCTGCTCGACCTCATCCCCCGTTACTACGATGTGCAGGAGGGCGAGGTGCTCATCGACGGCATCAATGTCAAGGACCTGGGCATACACGACCTGCGACAGCTCATCGGCAATGTCAACCAGGAGGCCATCCTCTTCAACGACTCGTTCTACAACAACATCACCTTCGGCGTGAGCAACGCCACCAAGGAAGAGGTAGAGCGCGCCGCACGCATAGCCAATGCCTATGAGTTCATCACCGAGTCTGAGCACGGCTTCGATACCAACATCGGCGACCGCGGCGGACGACTCAGCGGCGGACAGCGACAGCGCGTCAGCATAGCCCGCGCCATACTCAAGAACCCGCCCATACTCATCCTCGACGAGGCCACCTCGGCGCTCGACACCGAGAGCGAGCGACTGGTTCAGGAGGCGCTGGAGCGACTCATGAAGACGCGCACAACCATCGCCGTAGCCCACCGACTCTCTACCATCAAGAGCAGCGACGAAATCTGCGTGCTCCACGAGGGCCGTATCGTAGAGCGGGGTACCCACGACGAGCTGCTCCAGATAGACGGCTATTACAAGAAGCTGCACGACATGCAGCAGGTTTAACCCCACGACTACCACTATGATGCGTATCTTATACAAGTTCATCTTCAGTCTGCTCTACCTGCTCTCGCTGCTCCCGCTACGGGTGCTCTACATCGTGTCAGATTTCTTCTATCTGCTCGTCTACCACGTTGTGGGCTACCGCAAGCGACTCGTGCGCCGCCATCTGGCAGAGTCGTTCCCCGAGAAGTCCGAGACACAGCGCCGCGCCATAGAACGGGGCTTCTACTCATGGTTCTGCGACTATCTGGTCGAGACCATCAAGCTCCTCTCCGTCAACCGCCGATGGATGATGCGCCACATGCGCTTCACCGGAACAGACAAGGTCAACGAGGCCATCGAGCGCGGACAGTCCGTGGGCATCTATCTCGGACATTTCTGCAACTGGGAGTGGATTACCTCACTACCCTTGTGGGTGACACAGGCAGCACAGTGCACACAGATATACCATGTACTGGAGAATAAGGAGTTCGACCGCCTCTTCCTCCATCTGCGCTCGCGCTTCGGGTCTGAGAGCATACCTATGGCAGAGACCCTGAGACGCATCGCGCGCTACCGTGCCGAGCACCAGCCTATCATCATGGGATATATATCCGACCAGATACCCTTCTGGAACAACATCCACCACTGGCTCGACTTCCTCCACCACGATACGCCTGTGCTCACGGGCACCGAGAAGATAATGCGAGGCACCCGGCAGGCAGTCTTCTACATCGACGTGCGCCGCATACGACGCGGATACTACGAGGCCCACTTCGTGCCTATCACCGACCATCCCGAGCAGACCACCGAGTGGCAGCTCACCGACCGCTACTTCCAGCTGCTTGAGGCGTCGATACGCCGGCAGCCCGAGTGCTATCTCTGGACCCACAACCGCTGGAAGCGCAGCCACGAGGAATACAATCTGAGGCTCGACCCCACCACAGGCATCGTCAACCTTACCGACTCGGTCGAAGAGCTGAGACGCAAGCGCAACGCTGCAGCAGCGCAAGACAACAACCCACTATAAACCCAAACATATATAAAACCCCTTTTACACCAGTAGGATAAAAATATACTATTTATAGAGGAAATCGGTCATTAGAGGTTGATTATTTGTGGTCATAACCTAACGCTTTTTACACTCAATCAATAACATTCTCCAAGTTTTGATTAGAGTGGGGCTTACTTTTTGAAGAAACAAGCCCGAAATCCCATTTTCAGAGGACTCCGGGCGAGGTATTTGTGCTCTTTAGAGTTTTAGCGGACAGCAAAAATATTCTTATTCATCGTTATCTTCTATATTTGGCAGATAATCACTGGCTTTAGCCTGTGTTATCACTCCGTGTCCCAGCTTTGACTCCAACTGCGTGCGTGCCGCTTTCGCCACGCTGCCACCATCCTTAGCAACTTGCTTCTGCTGATGGAATCCATTAGGGTTGCGCTGTTTGGACAACTCCGTGGCAGATGCCTCGGCAAGCATATTGAGAGCTATCTCCATGTTGGTCATATTGTCGCGCAGGCTTTCCTTCTTCAAGCCTTTGAAACTCTTGTACTGTTTGGTCGTCATTCCGCTCCACTCTTGGGTAATGATGTCGGTAAGAGAAGCATATTGCAGGCCTTGCTGTACACCAGTGCGTGCCCATTCATCGGTGAGTTCTTTTCTGATTTCTATAGACTTAATACGCTGGTTTATCCAAGCATCGGAATATCCCAAACGTTTGTAGTCAACAATGGCTTGGTCTATGCTCTTTTCAGGATCCTGCATCTGTTCCAAACGAGTGCTTGCCACCTGTGCCATCCATACCTTGAAAGGCTCTGCCTTCGGTGAAGGAATCGACTGGATAATGCGGAAGAGTTGCTCAGTGTCGGCAACGTCAGTCATGCGCAATTTGCCGTCTGAGGCACGAAGTTTTAACCCGTGACAATTTGTCACGGTTTCATTACCTTCTTTTTTGAGCCTCTGCTTCAGCTTTCTCCAATAAGCATTGGCATCTTTGCTGTCAGTCAGCACACCGCATACATCCACAATGGAGAAATACCATTTTTCCTCCTTATCGTCCCATACAGTGCGCACCTTCTTTTCTTCAAATAGTTGAAGAGATTCCTTCTTCGTCATATTATTCTATTTCATTATCATATTGTCAATCAATGTTATCTTCTCTAAGCAAGCCCTAATGACCGATTTTGGGGTAATTGTGGTTATTGAGCTTGTGCCCCCTTTGACGGTCTATCGCCCTACCTGATGGCGGTGCTTACCTCATAGGTGCCCGAACCATAGTGGCGCGTGTCGTAGGTGCCTCCACGCTGGGGGATGCACACTTCGGCAGTAGTATTGGCAGGGATGGTAAACTGCCAGTGCAGCATATTGCCGTCTCTACGCCAGCGGCTCTCTATGAGACCATAGGGCGAGCGGTGGGTGGCATTGACATGGCTCAGACCCTCTGGGATGCGGGGCTGCAGACGTATGTGGCTGTAGCCGCGGCTGTCGTTGGTCTGACCAATGCCCGCCAGATACTGGTAGTACCAGATGACGAGGTCGCCCAGGAGCATGATATGGTTGCCCGAGTTCATGCGTGGGTTGGCGGTGTCGCCGTTCCACAGTTCCCAGATGGTGGTGGCTCCGTGGTCGGTCATGAATCCCCAACTGGGATAGGTGCGGTTGGTGGCGAGGGTGTAGGCTATGTCGCCACGCCCGTAGTCGGTGAGTCCGCGCATGATCTCCTGCGTGCCCAGCACACCGGTAGAGATATGGGGAGTGCCGGCGGCGGTCATCTTGGCTACCACCTGGCCAAACACTCTATCGGCCTCGCCCTCGGGCACCAGCCCCCAGCGCAGCGCCAGGATGTTGGCGGTCACCGTGTTGTTGTCATACCAGCCCTTGTCGGCATGGTAGAAGCGGCGGTTGAACGCCTCGCGCGTCTCCCTACCCATCTCCTGCCACAGCGCCACATCAGCGGTCTTGCCCGCTATCCCGGCAAAGCGCTCCATGAGCCGGCACAGCCGGTAGTAGGCTGCCGTGGCGAGCACGGGTCCGCGGGTGATGCGTGTAGAGTCCTTGGAGTGTATGAGTTCGGGGCTTTCGGGCGGCAGACACCAGTCTCCGTAGACATCGCGGGTGATGATGCCGTGGTCATCGTAACGGTTTTTGAGGTGCAGCATGAACTTCTTCATCGGCTCATAGGCCTCGCGGAGGGGCTGCGAGTCACCATACTGCTCGTCGAGCATCGCTGCCACGGTGTACCACGCCATGGGCCAGGTCACATTGTCACTGTATACGCTCCAGTAGCGCGGTGCGATGTCGCTCACCACACTGTCGGCACGCTGCGTAAGCGTGATGTCGCGCACCCATTTGGCGTAGAGCTGGTGGGCGTCGTAGATATAACTGGCGCCATAAGCCCCTGTGGCGTGGTCGCCGAGCCATCCCAACCGCTCGTCACGCTGCGGACAGTCGGTGGGTATGCCGCGGTAGTTGCCGCGTATGCCCCAGACGGCGCAGTGGTACACGGCGTTGATGGTGGGGTCAGAGGTGTCGAAGGTGCCGGTAGTGGCCATGCGGTCGTAGACCACCCGCCCCTGGATGTCGGCAAGCGAGGGCTGTCGCTTGAAGCCGCTCAGCTCGACAAACCTGAAGCCGTGGAGGGTAAACCTCGGCTCCCAGGTAGCAGCCTTGTGGGCGCTCACGTAGGTGTCGGTGACGAGCGCCGTGCGCAGATTGAGCATGAAGAGCGAGTCGCTGTCCTTCATGCGCTCGGCAAAGCGCAGCCGCAGCGTGTCGCCCTCGTCGCCGCGCAGTCTGATGCGCAGCCATCCCACCATGTTCTGCCCCATGTCCATGATATATCGGCCGTCGGCAGTACGGTAGATGGAGCGTGGCGCCACGCTGTCCATCACCTCGATGTTGGGGTTGATCTGTGCGCGCACCACGGGCGCCGGAGTCTTGACGCGCTCGGCTTGCCGCCAGCGGCTGTCGTCATATCCGGCGAGGCTCCAGCCCGGCATCTCGCGGGTGGCGTCGTAGCGCTCGCCGTCAAACTCGTTGTTGGTCTGTATGGGGCCGTCGGCCATCATGCGCCACGAGGTGTCGGTGGCGATCACCGTCTGGCGGCCGTCGGTGGTGGTCACTACGAGCTGGGCCAGGAGCCGTGGCAGTCCAAATCCGCGCATGCCGGGGTTGCGCATGGCCATGAAGCGGCCGTTGCCCAGCACCACGCCTATGGCGTTGGCTCCGCGCCTGACCTCGCGGGTCACATCAAAGGTATTGTACATCACCTCGCGGTCGTAGTTGGTGGGTCCGGGGGCAAGCACCTGCGTGCCTATGCGGTGTCCGTTGATGTAGGCTTCGTAGAGTCCCAGTCCGCTGATGTAGAGCACGGCGCTCCTTACACGCCCCGCGATGCTGAAGTCGCGGCGCAGATAGCGGGCGTTGATGCGGGTGCGTCGGTCCTTGGGCGCCTCGACATCAGAGTCGAAGCTGCCACCTATCCACAGGGCACGCCACTCGGTGCGGTCCATCAGGCCAGTGAGCCAGTTGCCCACGCGGCTCACGGCGCTGCCGGCTGTGGTCTGGCTCTCTATCTGGTAGTAGTAGCGGGTGCCGCTGGCGAGCGGCTGTCCTGCATAGTCGATGTAGAGCTGGCGGTCAGAGTTCTGGCATCCGGAGTCCCAGATGTCGGCTTTGCCCTTGCGCAGCAGCTGTGGCGACGATGCCACGCGTATGCGGTAAGCCGTCTGCTTGACGTTGGGCACAGAGGCATCAAGCTGCCAGCTGAAGCGTGGTCGGGGGCAGTCTATGCCCTCGGCGTGGTCGAGCCCCTCGACGCGGGTGGCTGTCACCGCCACAGCGGGCTTGCCCTTGGCGGGGGCAGCAACGGCATTGGTGGCTCCGGACATCGCCGTAGCCACCAATAGGGTCAATGATAGGAATGTGTATTTCATTTCTTCTTGTTGTTGTCCATCAACACTTTCATCCAGTAGCCACCGATAACCGAGCGGGCCTTAAATCCCTGCTGGCGTCCCGTCTTGGTGTTGTGCCAGTCACTGATGGGCACGCGTGTGGGCGTCTCGTTGACATAGGTGTAGACAGGCTCCATGAGTGCCTCGAAGGTCTTGGCGTTGGGGGCCATACCCGCGAGCCACATGATCCAGTCGCTCTTGGTGTAGTCCTTACGACAGTCGAGCGGCAAGCCATACTTGTTCTGCTTGGTGAGATAATACTTGAACTCGCGGTCCATCACCTTGTCCGAGAAGATATGGGTGCCCCACATCTTGTCCCACACGATGTTGTACTTCTGGCTCCAGGTGCCTTCGCGGTCGTAGGCGAGCCGGTAGTGGTCGCCCTCGCGCGCCATCTGCTCCCACTGCTTGCCCATCTCGCGGGCCTTGGCCATGTAGCGCTTGGCCACGTCGGCATTGCCACGTATCTCTGCCATCTTGGCATAACCGGCCACACCCATGATGGCCTTGAGCGCCAGATTGGCGTTGTGTGCCCAGTGTCCGGCGAAGTCGTCGGTGCAGAGCTGGTTGGCGGGGTCGAGTCCGTGTTCTACCAGATAGTCGGCCCAGGTGGTGATGATGTCCCAGTAGCGGTCGGCGTAGGCTGTGTTGCCCTCGATGCGCGAGATTTCGGCGGCGAGGGTGAGCATATTGCCAGCCTCCTCGAGCGGCATGTCGGCTCCGTATACCTGGCCGTTGGCTATGGGATAGGTGCCCAGGTCGTGGGCGGCAAAGGGCTTGTCCCACCGGCCGCTGCGGCTATACTCGAAGATGCTGGTCATCATGGCCTTGACCAGTTCGGGATTGTATATCAGGAAGAGGGGGGCTGAGGGATAGGTGAGGTCGACGGTGTTGACACAGCCGTTGGACGCGTTCTCCTTGGAGAAGAAGAGCAGGTTGCCGTCGTTGTCTTCAAAGAGCTTGTGGGCTGCCATGACATGGCGGTAGGAGGCAGAGAGCAGCTCGGCGTAGTGCACGTTGCCTGCGGCGAGGGCGTCGTCGTAGATGCGCTTGTCGAGCAGGCGGCTGCGCTCCATGATATTCTGATAGTCTCTATGATAACGGTCGAAGGCGTCAAAGATAGTGGTGCGGCCGTCACGTGCCCAGTAGCCCTTGTAACGGTGGAACATGTACTCGATGTCGAAAATCTCGTCGTAGCCTATCATCATGTAGCTCTCGGCAGTGGTCACCTGGCCCAGATTGCGCATATAGGCGAGGGTGGGCACATCGTAGCTCTTGCGGCTTATCATCTCGGTCTGGGTCGCGAGCAGGGCACCTTTGCGTATGAAGGCGGTCATCATGGCGGTGCTCTCGCCCAGGCTCACGGTACCATTGACGGCGGGCATGTAGAAGTAGCCCCAGTCGATGCACACTCCGTCGCCCTTGGTGGCAAGGATGGCTTGGTTTATGGTGCCTGTCTTGACATAGTTCACGCCATTGTGGGTCTCAAAGGTAGACCGCGTGGGCTGGGGCTTCTTGAACTTGGCCACCATGGGGTCGGCGCCCATGAAGAACTGCACATCGTGGGTCTTGCCGTCGGTGGCTGCCACGCGGTAGGAGATGTATCCCACTGGGGTGGAAAGCAGCTCGAGGTCGTCGTAGAGCATGGGCGAGGTGAAGACCACGTCGAGCTTGACGGGGCCGCACTCGAAGGTGTAGTAGGTGCTGGTGGCGAGCACGCTGACAGAGGTCTGGCGCGCCTGGCGTATCTCCTTGAGCACAGGGGCAGCGTCGCAGTAGAGGCCGAAGTCGGCCAGTGCGCCCTTGGTGCCATTGTGTCCGTGCATGGCAATGAGGTTTTCGCCCTCGTGCAGCAGCCGCTTCATGTCGGCAGTGAGCGCGATGCGGGCGCCGTCTCTATAGCCCTTCTCGCTGCGCACCTGGGTGCCGTTGATGAAGAGGATGCCATCGTCGTCGTGCGACCAGATGACATAGAGGTCGCGGGCGAGCTGGTCGGCAGTGAGCGTGACGGTGCGGCGTATGTAGATATTGCTGTCGTCGCCGGTCCAGAGCGTGCGCATGGTGAGGTTTTCCTTGGTGCCAAAGGCGGCCTTGCCCTGCTTCCATGCGGTGTCGTCGAAGCCGGGCTTCTGCCATCCGTCGGCAGGAGTGTCGGTGGTGTAGCGGCCCTCCCATTCGGCGTCTTCGGCATTGGGCGCCACCACGTCGAGCAGCTTCTTGCCCGGGGTTCCCATGAAGCGGTATACCTGTCCGTCTACGCGCAACAGGCCCTCAAGGGGCTTCTGTCGGGGCGACCAGTGGGTGATGTTACCGTCGTTGAGGTGGTCGTAGGGCGACCAGAGGGTGAAGTAAGGGTCATGGGTGATGAGCGGAACGGCAGGCAGGCGCAGCGCAGTCTGGCGATAGGGCTCATAGAAGTTGTCGGCCTTGGCGTAAACCAAGAATGTGGCGAGAAGCGCCACCAATAGCATTGATTTCTGTTTCATGATAATGGTATAGAGATAACGTGTAGTAATGATAAAGTCTGTAGAAATCGCCCTGATGCAGGTGCCGGTTTCTACAAACTTTGTGATAAGTTTCTTATTTGAGGTTGAAGACCAGGTGGCGGCCACGGGTCAGCTCGTCATGAGAGATGCGGTAGCGGCTGAGCTTCTTGCCACCGAGCGACATGCTGCTGATAAATTTCTGACCGTCAAGGTCGCGGTTGGCTTCGATAACTATGTCGCCCTGGGGGCGGTCAGACGGCTGACGGCCAGAGTCCCAGAGGTCGGCTTTGCCCTTGCGCAGCAGCTGGGGCGACGATGCCACGCGTATGCGGTAAGCCGTCTGCTTGACGTTGGGCACAGAGGCATCAAGCTGCCAGCTGAAGCGTGGTCGGGGGCAGTCTATGCCCTCGGCGTGGTCGAGCCCCTCGACGCGGGTGGCTGTCACCGCCACAGCGGGCTTACCCTTGGCGGGGGCAGCAACGGCATTGGTGGCTCCGGCCATCGCCGAAACCACCAATAGGGTCAATGATAGGAATGTGTATTTCATTTCTTCTTGTTTTTGTCCATCAACACTTTCATCCAGTAGCCACCGATAACCGAGCGGGCCTTAAATCCCTGCTGGCGGCCGGTCTTGGTGTTGTGCCAGTCACTGATGGGCACGCGTGTGGGCGTCTCGTTGACATAGGTATAGACAGGCTCCATGAGCGCCTCAAAGGTCTTGGCGTTGGGGGCCATACCCGCGAGCCACATGATCCAGTCGCTCTTGGTGTAGTCCTTACGACAGTCGAGCGGCAAGCCATACTTGTTCTGCTTGGTGAGATAATACTTGAACTCGCGGTCCATCACCTTGTCCGAGAAGATATGGGTGCCCCACATCTTGTCCCACACGATGTTGTACTTCTGGCTCCAGGTGTCTTCGCGGTCGTAGGCGAGCCGGTAGTGGTCGCCCTCGCGCGCCATCTGCTCCCACTGCTTGCCCATCTCGCGGGCCTTGTCCATGTAGCGCTTGGCCACATCGGCATTGCCGCGTATCTCTGCCATCTTAGCATAACCAGCCACACCCATGATGGCCTTGAGCGCCAGATTGGCGTTGTGTGCCCAGTGTCCGGCGAAGTCGTCGGTGCAGAGCTGGTTGGCGGGGTCGAGTCCGTGTTCTACCAGATAGTCGGCCCAGGTGGTGATGATGTCCCAGTAGCGGTCGGCGTAGGCTGTGTTGCCCTCGATGCGCGAGATTTCGGCGGCGAGGGTGAGCATATTGCCAGCCTCCTCGAGCGGCATGTCGGCTCCGTATACCTGGCCGTTGGCTATGGGATAGGTGCCCAGGTCGTGGGCGGCAAAGGGCTTGTCCCACCGGCCGCTGCGGCTATACTCGAAGATGCTGGTCATCATGGCCTTGACCAGTTCGGGATTGTATATCAGGAAGAGAGGGGCTGAGGGATAGGTGAGGTCGACGGTGTTGACACAGCCGTTGGACGCGTTCTCCTTGGAGAAGAAGAGCAGGTTGCCGTCGTTGTCTTCAAAGAGCTTGTGGGCTGCCATGACATGGCGGTAGGAGGCAGAGAGCAGCTCGGCGTAGTGCACGTTGCCTGCGGCGAGGGCGTCGTCGTAGATGCGCTTGTCGAGCAGGCGGCTGCGCTCCATGATATTCTGATAGTCTCTATGATAACGGTCGAAGGCGTCAAAGATAGTGGTGCGGCCGTCACGTGCCCAGTAGCCCTTGTAACGGTGGAACATGTACTCGATGTCGAAAATCTCGTCGTAGCCTATCATCATGTAGCTCTCGGCAGTGGTCACCTGGCCCAGATTGCGCATATAGGCGAGGGTGGGCACATCGTAGCTCTTGCGGCTTATCATCTCGGTCTGGGTCGCGAGCAGGGCACCTTTGCGTATGAAGGCGGTCATCATGGCGGTGCTCTCGCCCAGGCTCACGGTACCATTGACGGCGGGCATGTAGAAGTAGCCCCAGTCGATGCACACTCCGTCGCCCTTGGTGGCAAGGATGGCTTGGTTTATGGTGCCTGTCTTGACATAGTTCACGCCATTGTGGGTCTCAAAGGTAGACCGCGTGGGCTGGGGCTTCTTGAACTTGGCCACCATGGGGTCGGCGCCCATGAAGAACTGCACATCGTGGGTCTTGCCGTCGGTGGCTGCCACGCGGTAGGAGATGTATCCCACTGGGGTGGAAAGCAGCTCGAGGTCGTCGTAGAGCATGGGCGAGGTGAAGACCACGTCGAGTTTGACGGGGCCGCACTCGAAGGTGTAGTAGGTGCTGGTGGCGAGCACGCTGACAGAGGTCTGGCGCGCCTGGCGTATCTCCTTGAGCACGGGGGCAGCGTCGCAGTAGAGGCCGAAGTCGGCCAGTGCGCCCTTGGTGCCATTGTGTCCGTGCATGGCAATGAGGTTTTCGCCCTCGTGCAGCAGCCGCTTCATGTCGGCAGTGAGCGCGATGCGGGCGCCGTCTCTATAGCCCTTCTCGCTGCGCACCTGGGTGCCGTTGATGAAGAGGGCGCCATCGTCATCGTGCGACCAGATGACATAGAGGTCGCGGGCGAGCTGGTCGGCAGTGAGCGTGACGGTGCGGCGTATGTAGATATTGCTGCCGTCGCCGGTCCAGAGCGTGCGCATGGTGAGGTTTTCCTTGGTGCCAAAGGCGGCCTTGCCCTGCTTCCATGCGGTGTCGTCGAAGCCGGGCTTCTGCCATCCGTCGGCAGGAGTGTCGGTGGTGTAGCGGCCCTCCCATTCGGCGTCTTCGGCATTGGGCGCCACCACGTCGAGCAGCTTCTTGCCCGGGGCTCCCATGAAGCGGTATACCTGTCCGTCTACGCGCAACAGACCCTCGAGGGGCTTCTGTCGGGGCGACCAGTGGGTGATGTTACCATCGTTGAGGTGGTCGTAGGGCGACCAGAGGGTGAAGTAAGGGTCATTGGTGATGAGCGGAACGGCAGGCAGGCGCAGCGCTGTCTGGCGATAGGGCTCATAGAAGTTGTCGGCCTTGGCGTAAACCAAGAATGTGGCGAGAAGCGCCACCAATAGCATTGATTTCTGTTTCATGATAATGGTATAGAGATAACGTGTAGTAATGATAAAGTCTGTAGAAATCGCCCTGATGCAGGTGCCGGTTTCTACAAACTTTGTGATAAGTTTCTTATTTGAGGTTGAAGACCAGGTGGCGGCCACGGGTCAGCTCGTCGTGAGAGATGCGGTAGCGGCTGAGTTTCTTGCCACCGAGCGACATGCTGCTGATAAATTTCTGACCGTCAAGGTCGCGGTTGGCTTCGATAACTATGTCGCCCTGGGGATAGTAACGCTTGTCGAGATGCAGCGTCACACGGTCGAAAACGGGCGTAGTGAGGGTGTAGTAGGGCTGGCCGGGGCAGTCGGGGTAGAGACCCATCATCGAGAAGATGGCCCACGACGACATGGTGCCGCAGTCTTCGTTGCCGGGAATACCGTCGGGCGTGGCCTTGTAATACTTGTCGAGCAGGCGTGCCACCTCTTTCTGCGTGCGCCACTCTTGGCCTTTGAAGTAGCTGAACAGGTAGGGATAGGCGATATCGGGCTCGTTGGCAGGGTCATAGAGATTCTCGTCAAACACCCGCTGCAGTTTGTTGACAAAAGCCTTCTCGCCACCCATGAGGCGTGCCAGTCCCTTCACATCGTGGGGCACGTAGAAGGTGTAGTTCCAGGCCGAGCCCTCGTGGAATCCGGGAGCGTTGGAGAAGTCGGCGCCGTCCTTGGGGTCAAACGGGGTGAGCCAAGAGCCGTCGGCGTGGCGTGGACGCAGGGTTCCAAACTTCTTGTCGTAATAGTTCTTGTAGCCGAGTGAACGCTTGTAGAACAGGGCGGCATCGTCCTTCTTGCCCAAGGCTGTCGCCAGATTGCTCAAGGCATAGTCGGCGATATAGTATTCGAGGGCGTGCGACACCGAGTTGTCTCCCGAGTTGTCCTGGGCAAAGGCGCCGAGAGGCACGTAGCCTTTGGCGATATAGTCGTCGATGTCGGGACGCATGCGGTTGTCCTTGCCGGGCAGCGTGGCACTGGCGCGGAACGCCTTGTAGGCTGTCTCGATGTCGAAGTCGCGCAAACCTTTGAGCCAGGTATCGGTAATGACCGGTATCGACGGATCGCCTTCCATGGTCCATGTCTCCCGTCCGAACAACTCCCACTTCGGCATCCATCCCCACTCCTTATACATGTCTATCATCGAGCGCACCATGTCGGTCTGTCGCTCGGGATAGAGCAGAGTCTCCAGCTGGTGCAGGTTGCGATACGTATCCCAGAGCGAGAAGACCGTGTAGCGGGTGCGGTCGGTACGTCCTATGCGTCCGTTCTCCATCTCGGGGTATTCGCCGTTGACGTCCTGGAGGATATTGGGATGTATCTGGGTGTGGTAGAGAGCGGTATAGAACACGCGGCGCTGTGCCTCGGTTCCGCCCTCAACGGTAATGGTGTTGAGGGTTTCGGCCCAACGCTTGCGTGCTTCTGCGCGAACCTTGTCAAACTGGAAACCTTGCTGCTCGTGGTCCAGATTTTCGCGGGCGTTGGCAATAGACACGAAGCTGACGCCTATCTGAACCTCAACCTGCTCGCCCTCTTCGGCGTCGTAGCTGAAATAGTAGCCCACCTCATTGCCGGCGAGCTCACGCTTATAGTTACGGTATATCTTGTACTTTCCGTTGTCTGGGTCCCACTGTGCCTCGACGCCGGTCATAGGCGGCTGCTTCTTCCAGAAGCCTGCCTCGCGCGGCGCCTTGTTCACGCGCATCACGAAGTACATGGGGAACACGGCTTGAGGGTTGTAGCAGAATGTTCCCAACAGTCGCATGCCTTCTATCTCGGTATCCGAAACCCGGCGGATGCTTCCTCCCACCTCGTTGGTGAGGCCGTCGCCGACGTTCATGAGCAGATGGGCCTCGCCCTTCTTGAAGGTAAAGCGCTCAATGGAAGAGCGGTCGGTGGCAGTGACCTCACACTTGATGCCATACTTGGTGAGCTCGTTGGAGTAGTAGCCCGGCGTAGCCTGTTCGTTACGGTACTCGGAGCCATAGTTGCGGTAGTCTACATCCAGCTTGCCCTGCGTGGGCATCAGCAGCAGAGAACCCATCTCGGGGCAGCCCACACCGCTCAGGGTGACATGGGCAAAGCCGGTGAAGTACTTGTTCTCATGCACATAGGGCGTAGACCACCAGCGGGCGTCCTTGTCGTAGACATTGAGGTCGGACCCCATCACATTGAACGGAACCACAGACATCAAGCCGTGAGGCCGGATGGCGCCAGGGTTACACACACTGAAATTGGTCGTTCCGATAAACGGATCGACATAATCTACCGGTTGCTTCTGTGCCTGTGTCGAGATCACCGACATGGCAAGCAGCGCCATAGCTAATATCGTCTTCTTATACATATTATATATCTTTGCTACAAAGGTAATGCAAACCGCAGAGAATACAAAACAATCTGCTCCATTTTTTCCCCCACGGGCCGTTTCTTTCTCGATTTCACACCTGGGGGCAATCTCCATCGCGCCAACCATCATGACGACGACAGCGCAACAAGAGAGAAAATAAACGGGTTTTATTTTGTATTTCTCTGCGGTTTACACTAACTTTGCACTTATAATCATAAGGTATATGGCAAAGAATGTATCTTGGTCGGACGACTACTGGTTGCTGCTGATGCAGCTCTACCTGCGCAAACCCGTAGGTGTAAAGGCGCTATATTCACGTGGATTGGTGCAGTTGGCCCTCGAGCTGCATATCGAGCCACGCGTGCTGCGCGCCCAGATGTTCCGCCTGCGTCAGATTGACGCCCCGGTCATCCAGCAGCTTTGGGACAAGTACGCAACCCACCCCGCTCGGTTGCGCAAGGAGGTCAACCTGCTGCGGCGCATGAATGGATTCGGGCTTGCCAGCGAGTTCTATCAGGGCGTCGAGGTGAGCGGCATGTCGTGGGAGAACGACTTCAAGCCCATCGACGGCACTACCCTTATTCCCCTCGCGCTGGTGCTGGTGCTCGACCTCTACTTCAGGCTGGTGCCCATCACCATGGTGCCCGAGACGCCCGAGATCGTCGAGCTGGCACAGCTCATCGGCATCACCCCCGCCGAGGTATGCCAGGTGATGGATATATTCCAGGGATTCGACCCCTACCTTAATAGAACTACCGATACCGAAGGCGCGCTCTACGAGGCGTGCAAGGCGATATGGAACCGCTTCGGCAACGACGACCCCAACCCTCTTGCGTCCTTTGCCGCACAGGTGAAGGACTATTTCAAGTAAGTCAGACTTCAGGTTATGAACGAGCAACGTTTAATACAGGAACAGCAGCAGCGCCTCATCCAGCAGCAGCGCCTCACCCAGCAGCAGATGATGCTGGTCAAAATGCTTGAGATGCCCGCCGCAGAAATGGCAGAGCACGTCAACACCGAGCTCAACGACAACCCCGCCCTCGAGCGTGTTGACGACGCCGACGACCTGACCCATAGCGACAACCAGCTCGACAACGACGACACCGCAGAGACCTTTGACGAGCAGAATGAGCGCCAGGAGCGCAAAGACGCCCTCGACAGCGCCCTCGAGCAGTTGGGCGACAACGACGACGAGGTCTCGCCCGCCGACGGATACCACCAGGGCACAGCCTCTGCCGAACCTGCACAGTACGAAGCCGACATCCCCTCGTTCTACGACCAGCTCAAGGAGCAGATGATGGAGCTACAGCTCACCGATACCGAGCGCGCCATACTCGAATACCTCATCGGTTCGCTCGAGTCCGACGGCCTGCTCCACAAGGATATCAGCACCATCTGCGACGAGCTCGCCATCTACAACAATATCGACGTTGCCGAGAGCGAGATTGAACGTATGCTCGCCATTCTGCAGACTTTCGACCCTGCTGGCGTAGGCGCACGCTCGCTGCAGGAGTGTCTGCTCATCCAGATCAACCGCCGTGAGGAGTCGCAGACCAAGCAGCTCATGCGGCGCGTCATCACACAGTACTACAGAGCCTTCACCCACAACCAGTGGGACAAGATACAGCAGAGTCTGCAGCTCAGCGACGTCCAGGCCGAAGCCCTACGCGCCCAGTTGTCCAAGCTCAACCCCAAGCCCGGCGTGGCCTACGACGGCACTGCCAACGGCAAGTGGCAGCAGATAACCCCCGACATCATCGTCGAAACCTCTGACGACGGACACATCAGCTTCACCTTCAACGACGGCGACATCCCGCAGCTCTGCGTGAGCCGAGAGTTTCTCGACATGGTCGACACCTACAAGCGCAACAAGGACGGACTCAACCGCAACGCCAAAGAGGCCATTCTCTTTGCCAAAGAGAAGATAGACAAGGCACGCGGATTTATCCGCGCAGTAGAGCAGCGGCGACAGACGCTCACTCTGGTGACCCAAGCCATCATCGACTGGCAGCGACAGTATTTCCTCGACGGCGACGAGAGCGACCTGCGACCCATGATACTCAAGGATATCGCCACCGTCACCGGACTCGACATCTCTACCGTCTCCCGCGTGGCCAACGCCAAGTACATGCAGACCCAGTGGGGCATCCACCCGCTCAAGTTCTTCTTCTCCGACGGCTATGTGGGCAGCAATGGCAAGAAGACATCCACCCGCCGGCTGCTCGTGGCGCTCCAGGAGCTCATCGACAAGGAAGACAAGCGCGCCCCACTGAGCGACGACACACTGGCAGAGAAGATGAAGGAACTGGGATTTCCCGTGGCGCGGCGCACCATAGCCAAATACAGAGACCGACTGGGCATTCCCGTAGCACGACTTAGACGATGAACACGAAAAAGATAATCATTGCGGCGCGCGTGATGAGCGCCATCTTCACTCCTTTCTACCTTCCCATCGTGGGATTGGTAGCCCTGTTTGTTTTCAGTTATCTCGGGCTACTCCCCTGGGCATACAAGCTGCTGGTACTGGGCATGGTCTATCTGTTTACCATCCTCGTGCCTACGCTGCTCATCCACCTCTACCACCGTTATCAGGGCTGGACGCCGCTGCAGATAGGCGTCAAGGAGCGCCGCATGGTGCCCTACGCCGTTTCCATCTTCTGCTACTTCGCCTGCTATTACCTCATGACGCGGCTGCGCATCCCCAGCTTTATGGCGCGCATCCTCATGGCGGCACTGCTCATCCAGATAGTGTGCGCCATCGTCAACGTGTGGTGGAAGATTTCCACCCATACCGCCGCCATCGGTGGCGTCACGGGAGCGCTCATGGCGTTCTCGATGCTCTTTGCCTTCAACCCCGTGTGGTGGCTCTGCTTCACCCTGCTCGTCTCGGGCATGGTGGGCTCCAGCCGCATCATCCTCCACCAGCACACCCTCGGACAGGTGCTTGCCGGCTATGGCATCGGACTGTTAATCGGCTTTATTGTTATCATCTGAACTGCATATCATAAACATACATATTATGAAACCAATCATTAGCATTATCATGGGCAGCACCAGCGACCTGCCCGTAATGGAGAAAGCCTGCAAGTGGCTCAACGACCATGAGATTCCCTTTGAGGTCAACGCACTCTCGGCACATCGCACCCCCGACGCCGTAGAGACATTCGCACGCGGAGCCAAGGAGCGGGGCATACGCGTCATCATCGCTGCAGCAGGCATGGCGGCAGCCCTGCCCGGAGTGATTGCCGCCTCGACCACTCTGCCCGTCATCGGAGTACCCATCAAGGGCATGCTCGACGGACTCGATGCCATGCTGAGCATTATCCAGATGCCCCCAGGCATACCCGTGGCCACAGTAGGAGTCAATGCCGCACAGAACGCTGCCATACTTGCCGCCGAGATGATTGCTCTCAGCGACGAGCGCGTGGCACAGGTCGTGGCCGACTGGAAAGCCGGACTCGGCGCCAAGATAGAGAAGGCCAATAAGGAACTGGCAGAAATCAAGGACTATGAGTACAAGTGCAACTGATTTGTTCAACTACCGCCGACGCCAGTCGTCAGTGGTACACATAGGTTCCATCGACATGGGAGGCGACAACCCTATCCGCATCCAGTCGATGACCACCACCAACACCAATGACACTGCTTCCAGCGTAGCCCAGGCCGAGCGCATCATCGAGGCAGGCGGAGAACTGGTGCGTCTTACCACACAGGGCTCGCGCGAAGCCGAGAACCTCAAGAACATCAATGCCGGCATACGCGCCGACGGCTACAAGACGCCGCTCGTGGCCGACATCCACTTCAACCCGCATGTAGCCGACGTCGCCGCGCTCTATGCCGAGAAGGTGCGCATCAACCCGGGCAACTACGTCGACCCCGCCCGCAAGTTTGTGCATCAGGAGTACACCGACGAGGAGTACGCCCAGGAGCTGCAGAAGATAGAAGACCGCTTCGTGCCCTTCCTCAACATCTGCCGGGAGCACCACACCGCCATACGCATCGGCGTCAACCACGGTTCGTTGAGCGACCGCATCCGCAACCGCTACGGCGACACGCCCGAGGGTATCGTCGAGAGTTGTATGGAGTTCCTGCGCATCTGCAAGAGGGAGCACTTCGATGACGTGGTCATCTCCATCAAGGCGTCCAACACCGTGGTGATGGTCCAGTCTGTGCGACTGCTCGTGGCACAGCTCGACCGCGAAGACATGCACTACCCTCTCCACCTCGGAGTGACCGAGGCGGGTGAGGGCGAGGACGGCCGCATCAAGAGTGCCGTGGGCATCGGAGCCCTCCTTGCCGACGGCATCGGCGACACCATCCGCGTGTCGCTCTCCGAGGAGCCCGAGGCTGAGATACCCGTGGCCCGAGAGCTGGTCGACCACTTCACCGCCCGCGCCGGCCACCGCCTCATCCCCGCTGCCGAGGCCCCTGGCTTCGACTGGCTCCACCCGTCGCGCCGCACCACCGTGGCTGCTGCCAATGTCGGCGCCGCCCATGTGCCCGTGGTCATCACCAGCGTGGTGCCCCAGTCTGCCGACGCCGACCAGCGCCCCGACTACATCTACATCGGCAGCACCATGCCCGGGCAGGTAGACCCCGAGCAGATGTACATCGCCGACTTCAACGCCCTGCCCGCCCTGCGCGAGGCAGGTCTGGAGCGCGTCTGCCCCATATACCCCACCCAGTCCATGCCCTTCATCGGCATGGACACGAGCCGGGTCAAGTTTCTCGTGCTCCAGTATGGCACCCCCGCCGACGAGTATATCGCCTGCCTCAAGGCCCATCCCGAGGTGGTCGTCGTGGCTATGACCCACCATGCCAACCCCACCGGCGACCAGCGTGCGCTGGTGCATGAGATGATGGCTGCCGGAGTCACCAATCCTGTAGTCTTCGCCCAGATGTACCACACCGACGACAAGGCTGCCTTCCAGCTCGCCGCCGCTGCCGACATGGGCGCGCTCATGATTGACGGACTCACCGACGGACTCTGGCTCATGAACGAGGGCTCCATCGCCGCCGACGACATTGCCGCCACCGCCTTTGCCATACTCCAGGCTGCGCGTCTGCGCGTCAGCAAGACCGAGTATATCTCCTGCCCGGGCTGCGGGCGCACCCTCTACGACCTGCGCGCCACCATAGCCCGCATCAAGGAGGCCACCCGCGACATGAAGGGGCTCAAGATTGGCATCATGGGCTGCATCGTCAACGGACCCGGAGAGATGGCCGATGCCGACTACGGATATGTAGGAGCCGGCGTCAACCGTGTGTCGCTCTACCGACGCCAGGAGTGTGTCGAGAAAAACATACCCGAGGAGCAGGCTGTCGACCATCTGCTCGCTCTCATTCGTAAAGACCAACTTAACAACCAAAATCAAGAATAGCATGAAACGTCTGATGTGGGCCATCCTTCTGTTGATGGCCGTAGTCTCTGCCGACGCAGCCCGAGTGATCAAGGTGCTCGCCATCGGCAACAGCTTCTCCGAGGACGCCATTGAGCAGTACCTCTACGAGTTGGCTGCCGCCCAGGGCGACAGTCTGGTCATCGGCAACGCCTATATCGGCGGCTGCTCGATAGACCGCCACTGGAGCAACGCACAGACCGGAAAGCCCGAGTATCGTTACCGCAAGATTGTCGGAGGCAAGACCGTGACACGCCACCACGTGGCGCTCGACGACATCATCGCCGACGACCAGTGGGACATCATCTCGCTCCAGCAGGCCAGCCACTTCTCGGGGCTGCCCTACACCTACGCCAATCTGCAGCGGCTCAAGGACCACGTGCTCGCCATCTGCCCCAACAAGCAGGTCGAGATAGTATGGCACATGACCTGGGCCTACGCCAAGGACAGCCACCACCACGCATTCCGGTTCTACCGCAACGACCAGCAGTTGATGTACAACAACATCTGCCTTACCATGGCCGACCAGCTGCCTCGCGTGGGCATAAGCCGCATCATCCCTGTGGGCATGTCGGTGCAGAAGGCGCGCGGAAAGATGGGCGATGTGCTCTGCCGCGACGGCTTCCACCTCAACAAGGCTTATGGACGCTACACCGCAGCCTGCACCTGGTGCGAATTTCTTACCGGCCGCAAGGTGGTAGGCAACTCTTATCATCCTGAGAGCGTCGATGCCCAGACGGCTCTGCTCTGCCAGAAGATGGCTCATCAGGCTATGCGCGACATCAAGCGCTGATACCGACCATTTTACCTTTGGTTCCATAGGTGGAGACAGTGTCCCTGACAGCAGGGCCTGTTTCCACCGCTTTTTTATACGCCACAGCCACCGCCGCGCCTGCCTTCCCTACCGCTGCAGAAAGAAACCCACACCTTATTATAATATATAGCCTCATCCAGCGTTATTATAGAAAGACAACATTTAGGATCATAACCCGTATGATGCAGCATCGCTCTCTGGTCCTCCGTCTGAGGACTCTTGTTGTACTCGTGGCACTCATGGCAGCCGCCCAAGCCTCTGCCCAGACCGTCCCCGACACCCTCGCCGCCACCCCGGCTCTCACCCTCACCGCCCCCGACTCCACCGCGCAGCCCATGCCACGCATAGACCGCCTCACCTCGACCCGACTCTACCAGATGACCTACATCGGAGTGCCCCTCGTGGCAGCCGGACTGCTGGTCAAGGGCCAGGATGCCCACTTCCGTGGACTGCGCCATGACTATCTGCCCGAGTATCGCAACCATGTAGACGACGGCATGCAGTTTCTGCCGGGTCTGGTGATGATAGGCCTCAAGACCGCCGGCGTAGAGAGCCGTAGTTCGTGGGGACGCATGATGGCGTCGGGCGCACTCTCGGCGGTCATCATGGGCAGCGTGGTCGAGAGTATCAAACTCACGTCCAAGGTAGAGCGCCCCGACGGCAGCGACAACCACTCCTTCCCCTCGGGCCACACCGCCACAGCCTTCATGACCGCCACCATGCTCAGCAAGGAGTACGGCCATCTGAGCCCGTGGGTGGGCATCGGAGCCTACTCGGTGGCTACCACCACCGGACTCATGCGCGTGGTCAACAACAAGCACTGGCTGAGCGACGTGCTCACTGGCGCAGGCATCGGCATCATCTCTACCGAACTGGGCTACTGGGTGGCCGACCGCCTCTTCCGCGACCACGGCATCACCCACCACTCCACAGCCTATACCCTCGACATGATGCGACGCCCATCGTTCCTCGGCATCTACGTGGGCATGAACATACCGCTGAGCAAGTACGACATCGACGAGCAGCACGAGTTCCGCACCTCGGCAGGCTCGACCGCGGGCGTCGAGGGTGCCTACTTCTTCACACCCTATGTGGGCGTGGGCGGACGCGTCACCGTGACCAACACCCAGATTATCACCTGCGGCAACGTGGCAGAAGACCACACCTTCGATGCCGTCTCGGGCTATGCCGGAGCCTACTTCTCGCTGCCCCTCACCCCGCGCTGGCAGATAGGCACCAAGGCGCTGGCGGGCTATGTACATTACCCACGGCTCAGACTCAAGAGCATGGACATAGGCACTCGCGACAGCGCCACCTTCGGTACCGGCGTCTCAGCCACCTACCGCGCCACCGACCATTACAATGCCCGTTTCTTCGTCGACTACAACCTGCTGCCCTCCCACAGCCGCGGTTCGCGCGAGTGGATGAGCACCCTGGCAGCCGGACTGTCGTTTGCCGTAGCCATCTAAGCACCGTCGCCACAGCCACAACGCCCGTCACAGCCCCAGCGCCCGTCACCACAGCCCACGCGCCCTCCGTCACAGCCCCAGCGTCCATCGCGACGCCACCAGCCCCATCCCCTGCACCGGCAGCCGATGGGGCAAAAATTATTCGCAACTTTTTGCCCAAAGACGAGGGCAGTATCGTTTTTTCTTCTTATTTTTGCAAAAGAAGCCGATATGTTTGGTCTGCTCGGCACTATTAACCCTAAAGAAGAAAGGAAACTGCCCTATGATGAACCAACTTATAGACAGACTGCATGCCGACCACCTGTCGCTTGTCATCCTTCATGAGGGTCGCGTGGCGACCTATGAGGGTCACGGCGTGCGCACACTGTATCACATTCTTGACAATGAGCCCGAGCTGCTGCTCGACGCCAAGGTAGCCATAGCCGCTGCCGGACACACCGCCGCCCAAGCCATGAAGGAGGGCGGAGTGGTAGAGGTATATGCCGACTACATCAGCGAGCAGGCTTACGACACGCTCCACGCCGCCGGCATCAAGGTCACGGCGGTACACAAGGTGAGCCACCACGACTTTCTCAAGATATGGGAGCGTATGGGCGAGACGCTCGACGACAATCGCTGACCCGCCGCCACCACCCCCGCGCAGCCCGCAGCCACCACCGCAAGTCTGCTGACCACCTCTGCAAGTCTGCTGACCACCTTTGGCGAGTTGCTGATGAACCCTGCCGAGCTGCTGATGACCTCTGCCGGTTCGTATCATAAGTCACGAGCCTACGTACCTTACGGCACGAGCCCGCGTATCATAAGTCACGAGCCCACGTATCTTCCGTTACGAGCCAGCCAAGTGACCCAGCGCGACCGCCAAGGGGGTCTCCAACCGGCTGCGGTTCATCGCCTTGGACAGGCGAGTGGTCACCCTGCCCGCCGCTGCCCATCCGACGCCTCCCGGCCTCACCGTTGCAAGCAACGGAGACACTGCCCACGGTGGGCAAAATGTAAGGAAAAATTAAAAAAACAGCCTCAAAATTTGGCTATTGCCAATTAATTTGGTAATTTTGCATCCCAGATTGTTCTATGGTGTAATGGTAGCACAACAGGTTTTGGTTCTGTTTGTGGTGGTTCGAATCCGCCTAGAACAACTTGCATGAAGCGTCGGATATCGTGAGATTCCGACGCTTCTGCCATTATAGACAGCGACGCCGCGCTACAAAGCGGAATTATGGTAATTTTCTCTGATTTCAGGGTATGACCTTCTGTGCCTATAGTGCGTAACTTTGCACCGTAGACCATCAACACGTTTTTTACAATTATGTACATAGAGAAGATAAAGTCGCCAGCCGACTTGAAACAGCTGGACCTGGAGGCCCTCAAGACCGTGGCCTCAGAAACCCGCGAAGCAGTATTGAACCGTGTGAGCAAGCACGGCGGACACATAGGCCCCAACCTCGGATTTGTCGAGGCCACCGTGGCGCTGCACTATGTGTTCGACGCACCCGCAGACAAGTTTGTCTTCGACGTGAGCCACCAGTGCTATCCCCACAAGGTGCTCACGGGCCGCGCCGCCGGCTTCCTGGGCGACCTCGACGACATGAACGCCATCAGCGGCTACTCCTCGCCCACCGAGTGCCCCGAGTACGACAACTTCGAGGTGGGCCACACCTCTACATCCATCAGTCTTGCCACCGGACTGCAGAAAGCACGCGACATACGTGGCTCCCACGAAAACATCATAGCCATCATCGGCGACGGGTCGCTCTCGGGCGGCGAAGCCTTTGAAGGCCTCGACGAAGCCTCCGAACTCGGCACCGGCATCATCATCGTGGTCAACGACAACGAGATGTCGATAGCCGAAAACCATGGTGGTATCTACAAGAACCTGCGTGCCCTGCGCGAGAGCCACGGCGAGTGCCAGCACAACTGGTTCAAGGCATGGGGCTTCGACTATCACTATCTGGAGGAAGGCAATGACGTGGAGCAGCTCATCAAGGTCTTTACCAGCGTCAAGGACACCGACCGCCCCACCGTGGTACACATACACACCGAGAAGGGTCACGGCTTCGCCCCCGCCGTCGAGAACAAGGAGGCATGGCACTGGGGCGCTCCCTTCAACCGTGAAGACGGAAGCCGGCCGGCTGCTCCCGCCGTGGAAACCTATGAAGCGCTCTTCAGCGACTGGATGCTGCGCGAGATGAAACGCGACAGCACGCTCATCGCCGTGACTGCGGGCACCCCGGCAGCAGGAGGCTTCACGCCCGAGAAGCGCCGCGAGGCCGGCAAGCAGCACATAGACATGGGCATAGCCGAAGAACAGGCTGCAGCGATGATTTCGGGCATGGCTAAGGGCGGTCTGCATCCCGTGTGGACGGTCTACAGCACCTTTATCCAGCGTACCTACGACCAGATAGCCCAAGACCTCTGCATCAACGCCAACCCCGCCGTCATCAATGTGATGGGCGGCGGCATAAGGTCGATGAACGACATCACCCACATCTGCCTCTTCGACATCCCGATGCTCTGCAGCATACCGGGGCTCATCTATCTCGCTCCCACCACCTGCGAGGAATACTTTGCCATGCTCGCCTGGGCCATCCGTCAGGACCGCAAGCCCATCGCCCTGCGTGTGCCCACAGGTGGAGTGGTGCATAGCGACGCTCCGGTCGATGAAGACTATGGCTACAGGGCATCGTACCGCGTGGCACATCGCGGCTCGACGGTGGCCATCATAGCCGCGGGCTCGTTCTACCAGAAGGGCGAGGCGGTGAGAGCGCTGCTGGCAGAGCAGGGCATCGACGCCACACTCGTCAACCCGCGCTACCTGAACGAGGTAGACGCCGAGACGCTCGACAGCCTGAAACCCGACCACCGGTTGGTGGTCACCCTCGAAGACGGATGCCGTGACGGCGGTTTCGGAGAGCGCATCGCCGCATACTACGGCACCTCAGACATGAAGGTGATGGTGGGCGGTGTAAAGAAAGGGCTCTACGACCGCTACGATGCGCAACAGCTCATGGCCGACAACCGTCTGCTCGACACGCAGATAGTGGAAGACATCGTCAGAGTGATAGGATAATGGAAGAGATAAGGTTCAGTACGGTTCAGGAGTTCAACGACCACTACGGCGTGCCGACTCTGCATCCGCTGGTGACGGTGGTGAGATTTAACCGCGAGGCGAAACTCGAAGAGCACATGTGTCACTACGGTCTCTACGCGCTCTTCCTGAAGGAGAACAAGGGCTGCCGGCTGTCCTACGGCCGTACGGAGTACGACTTCGACGAAATGACGGTGACCAGTTTTGCCCCCGGCCAGTCTATCCATGTGGAGCCCAACCCCGAGGTGCCCGTGCCCAAGTGGACAGCGTTGCTCTTCCACCCCGACCTGCTCAACCGCACTCAGCTCGGCAAGAATATCGGGCGCTACGAGTTCTTCGACTACACCAGCAACGAAGCCCTGCATCTCTCGTGTGGTGAAATAGAAATCTACAGGGGTGTCCTCGCGATGATACAGCACGAACTGGAGCGTGGCATCGACAAGCACTCGCGCGAACTGATAGTGAGCAATATCGAACTGCTGCTCAACTACTGTCTGCGCTTCTACGACCGCCAGTTTATCACCCGCGAGGAAATCAACCATACCGTGGTGAAGAAGTTCACCGACCTGCTGGACCGCTATATAGCCGACAAGGCACGACGGGAGGGGCTGCCCTCTGTGGCATACTTCGCCGACAAGTGCTGCTACTCGACCAAATACTTCGGCGAACTGGTCAAGACCGAGACCGGACGCACTGCCCGCGACTTCATCAACGACCGGCTGCTGCGCGCCGCCAAACAACTGCTCGCCGACGAGGAGCTCAGCATCAGCCAGGTGAGCCAGGAACTGGGCTTTGAGTACCCCCAGCACTTCGTGAGGTTCTTCAAGTCGCAGACGGGCAAGACTCCGTCGGAATACCGACGGTCGGCATAAGCGCAGAGGACAATAGCCGGGCGACGGGTTAAACTATGTTAACGCCATCGGCGTAACCGGCTCATACAGCCATTGGTAACCTTGGCGTAACCAGCCCACCTGGAGGTGCCTACTTGCATGACAACGAGACTGTTAGTAACTTTGCAGCATCAAAGATACAATAACAGTAATCATTCATCAAAACAAGTAGAATTATGGCAAATTACGCAATCAAGAACCTCAATGGTTGGAACAATGTAGAAGGCAAGATATTCCTGGGCGACGAACTCGGGCTGACCGGAGCCCAGTGCTCACTGCAGCGACTGGCTGCCGGCGAGGATGCACCCTTCTTCCATTCACACAAGACCCACGAAGAGCTCTATGTCATCATCTCGGGCGAAGGCGAATACGAGGTCGACGGCGAGAAGAACCATGTGGGCGAAGGCAGCATCATCCGCGTGTCGCCCGCAGGTGTAAGAGCCTTGCGCAACAACAGTGACAAAGACATGGTCATGATGTGCATCCAGTATGAAGCCAAGCCTATCACCAGCTTCATGGACGATGCCAACATCATCGATACGAAACAATAACATAATGGCAAACGAACAGGAAATCTTACAAGACACAAGAGACGCCCTATTCCCCGACTGCCCCATCCGCAACGTACTCGCGCGTGTGGGCGACAAGTGGTCACTCCTTGTGCTGTATACTCTACAGCACAGGGAGTCGTTGCGTTTTAAGCAACTACAGCGTCTGCTGCCCGACATCTCACAGAAATCGCTCACCCAGACGCTTCGCATGCTCGAAGAAGACGGCTTCGTGAGCCGTAAAGTCTATGCCGAAGTGCCGCCGAGGGTAGAGTACAGTCTCACGGAGCGCAGCATGTCGTTTCTGCCCGTGGTCAACAGCCTCATCGACTGGGCCAAGGAGAATATGGCTGACATCATCAGCGACCGGGCTCGCCACAGAGAGGGCAAGGAGACAGCCATGGCTTAATTTGAGAAAAATCTGGGCGTGCTGTTGACGATTGCGTATTTTTTTGCGTAATTTTGTAGCACATTACTTATAAACATAACCTGGTGGAAGGGCCAGGCGGCAAGGGCTGTGTCCATGCCTGCCACGGCAGCCATAAAGGAAGACAACGATGAAGGTATTACTAATCAACGGAAGCCCCCGCCGGGAGGGCAATACATACACCGCGCTGTGCGAGGTGGCCCGGCAACTGAAAGTGCAAGGCATCGAGAGCGAAATCGTATGGGTGGGCACACGCCCCGTACGCGGCTGCATAGCCTGTGGCAAGTGCAAGCAGCAGGGCGACAACCGTTGCGTCTTCGACGACGATGTGACCAACGAGGTCATCGGCAAGATGGAGCAGTGTGACGCCATCATCGTGGGTTCGCCCGTGTATTGGGGCCAGCCCTCGGGCCAACTGCTGTGTCTGCAGCAGCGCATGCTCTATGCCGGAGGCGCCATGTTCAAGGACAAGCCTGCCGCCGCTGTGGTCTGCTGCCGTCGCGGCGGAGCCACCGCAGCCTACCAGACCATGCTCATGCCCTTCCAGATGTGCAACATGCCCATCGTGACATCGCAGTACTGGAATATCGCCTACGGACGAGATGCCGGCGAGTCGCTGATGGACATCGAGGGTATGCAGACCATGCGTACGCTGGCCAACAACATGGCTTGGCTGCTGAAGAAAATCAACGGCACCGACACCACCCCGCGCCCCGAACGCGAGGACTGGGAGCCGATGAATTTTATCAGATAACCCACCAGACCTCACGTCATCCCCACGACTCTGCGAGGGGATGAAAGCGCCGTCATCACACATGAAGAAATACAGGATAAGGAAAGAATACCGCACACGGGTAAGGCTTACCTGTGGCGGATGCCTCACCATCATCATAGTCATCATCGCCGCCATCTGCCGATGCTCGTGCTCGTGCAGCAGCCACCACAAGGACGCCGACACGCTGGTAGACCGCAGATACAGACTCAACGAGCATCTCACCAACGAGAATGCCGGCGGTGCTGAATTTGAAGAGATGGACTCGGTCATAGCCCGCTATCTGCGCCGATGGGAAATCAACGGCGCCCAGCTCGCCATCTCGCGCAACGACTCGCTCGTCTACGCCCGCGGGTTTGGCAAGGCCGACGAGGGAGTGGCCATGCAGCCCAGCCACATCATGCGCATGGCGTCGGTGTCGAAACTCGTCACCGCCGTGGGCGTGATGAAACTGCGCGACATGGGCCGACTGCGCCTCAGCGACCACGTATTCGGTCCTAAAGGCATACTCTCCGACACCGCCTATACCAACGTCATCCGCGACAAGCGCCACTTTGACATTACCGTCGAAGACCTGCTGCGCCACAAGGGCGGCTTCACCAACTACGCCGGTGACCCGATGTTCTCGACACGTTATATCATGATGCAGAACCGTCTGGCCACGCCTCCCGACCATCGCACGCTGCTCCGCATCGTGCTGCGGCGGCGTCTGGGCTTCACCCCCGGCACTGCCCGTCATTACAGCAATCTGGGCTATATGCTGCTCTCCGAGATTATAGCCCGCCGCTCGGGCATGAGTTATGAGCAGTTTATGCAGCGCCATGTGCTGGAGCCTGCGGGGTGTTATGACTTCCACATCGCGGGCAACTACTACAAGGACCGCCGTCCCAACGAGTGCCGATACTATATGCACCTGACCTGCGAGCCCACCTATGAGTTCAACAACAGCGGGCGGCTGGTCGAGAAGTGCTACGGCGAGAACGACATCCCCCGCCTGGCGGGTGCGGGTGCCTGGTGCGGGTCGGCAGCCGAACTCTGCCGCCTTGTGGCAGCAATAGACGGCTGCAAGGTATTGCCCGACGTCATCAGCAGCAAGTCGGTGGCCGACATGACGCGCGAGATGCCCGACCACGACTACTCGCTGGGCTGGAACCGCACCCCGCGCAATAGCCCCTGGGTGCGCACGGGTTCGCTCGTGGGCACCAGTGCGCTTGTGCTGCGCTATCCCGACGGCGAATGTTGGGTCTTCATCACCAACACCAGTACCTGGAAGGGCCACGCCTTCTCCCACGACACCATGGCGCTCTTTGAGCGGCTGCGACGGAAGTACGGCCCCTCCTTCCCGCGTCGCAATCTGTTTGAACCAAGAAAATAATATGAGAAAGAGAACCGCAAATGTTGTGTGGTTCTCTTTTTTTTATTACATTTGCCACCATATATATAATATATAAGGTATACGCGGATGAAGGAGATACTCTTTATACGCCAGAACATCAAAGAATGGCAGCAGATAGAGGCTATGCTGGACCGGCTGACCATCGAGACGCCCGACGACATATCGGCGGCGTACATCCGCGTGACCTCAGACCTGGCATTTGCGCAGACCCACTACCCCACATCGCGCATTACCGGGTATCTCAACAATCTGGCGGTGGTGCTCCACAATGCCATCTACCGCAACAAGCGTGAGAAGCGCAAACGCATCATCACATTCTGGACGCAGGAGGTGCCTCTGGTGATGTATGATGCACGCCGGCTGCTGGCATTGTCGGCTATAATATTCATCGTGAGCACAGCCATAGGCGTGGTGTCACAGATGGCGGTGCCAGAGTTCTGCCGCTACATCCTGGGCGACAGCTATATGGACATGACGATAGCGAACATCAAGCGGGGAGAGCCCTTTGCTATCTACGCCTCTGGTTCCGAAAGCTCCATGTTTAGTACGATTACCGCCAACAATATCTATGTGGCGTTTGTCATCTATCTCGAGGGTATCTTTACCAGCTTTTTCACCGCCTTCCACTTGTTCAACAACGGCGTAATGTTTGGCTGCTTCGAGGCGTTCTTCGCCCAGAACGGGCTGTTGTGGAAATCCATACTCACCGTGATGCTCCACGGCACGCTCGAGCTGTCTGCCATCATCGTGGCGGGCTCTGCCGGAATAGCCATGGGCAACGGCTGGCTCTTCCCCGGCACCTACAGCCGGATAGAGTCGTTTCGGCGGGGCGTCAAGCGAGGCTTGAAGATAGTGGTGGGCACGGTGCCCATCTTTGTGATAGCCGGATTTGTGGAGAGTTACATCACCCGCCACACACATATACCCGACGCGATAAGGCTGACGGTCATCCTGCTCTCGGCGGCGTTTGTCGTCTTCTACTACATCATTTACCCACGCACATTGTTTAACAAATCAACAAATAAAGACTTATGAAACAATTCCAACGCCCACGTGTAGACCTCTATGCACGCCGTACATTCTCAGAGAACCTGTCTGCCACGTTCGACTTCGTGAGCGAGAACTTCCGCACCCTGTTCCGCTTCCTCACCGCGTTCATCCTGCCACTCTGCGCAGTGGGTGCATTGTGCTACATGTCTACCTTAGGACAAGTCATGAAGATGGAGGCGATGGGCGAAAGTGAATTGGGCATGCTCAGCAGCCTCGGTACCAATTATATGCTTACCATCCTCGTGTCGTTTCTGGCATCAGTAGTGCTCGCAGGTGTGGTCTACACGCTCATGCAGCAATACTGGGCTCGCCCCGACAGGCTCAAAGGGATCACCTATGCCGACATCAAGCCTACGGTGTGGCAGAACATCCGCAAGATGGTGAACCTCTATTTCCTGATAGCCGCCTTCTTCGTTTTATTGATAGTAGTTTTCGCTATAGTGGTGGGACTGGCGTCG
Source organism: Prevotella sp. P4-67 (assembly GCF_002251325.1). Taxonomy (NCBI): domain Bacteria; kingdom Pseudomonadati; phylum Bacteroidota; class Bacteroidia; order Bacteroidales; family Prevotellaceae; genus Prevotella; species Prevotella sp. P4-67. The sequence goes on along the minus strand of NZ_NPJL01000059.1, from coordinate 43,968 downwards.
ACAGTCAGCACTCCCTGGATAGGCGTAGCCCTCGTGCTGGTTATAGCGATGGCAGTGGCGGTTGTACCTCTCTTCCTGTCTGGTCCAGCCTACATCCTGGGCGGTCAGACCGTAACGGGCGCCTTCAAGCAGGCCATGCGCTACGGTTACCGCGTACTGTTAGGACTGATAGGGCTCGTCATAATACTCTACCTCATCTGCTCGCTGGTAAGTACAGCCCTGAGTATGCCGTTCTACATACTCGCCATCATCCAGGCGATAGCGGGAGTAGACCAAGGGACCTCTTCCCTGCAGTTTACCTCGTCCTTCTGGTTTACCCTCATCAACTACCTCTCAGCCATCCTCGCCCTCTATGGCATGTTTGTGGGCTATGCGCTGCTCCATGTGGGTCTGGCGTTCTACTACGGTCATGCCGCCGAGAAGGTAGACGGCGTGTCGATGACCAAGACTGTCGACGAGTTTGAGAACCTCGGTGGCGAGGCTTCCACAAACCCATCGGCTGAGGACAAAGACACCGACGACGAGAGCGACAAGACAGATATCATCTGACGCATAACCCTCCATAATTCTACTGATGGCAACCCTTCCCATAGACACACTCGTAACCGACACGGCTATCATGGCGCGCTGGCGAGAAGACGGCAGCTACAACTATGGCAGCGAACTGCTGCAGAGCGATATATCGTTCTGGGAATGGCTGGGGAAGCAGTTGCAGGAGTATCTTTCACGATTTTTCTCGTGGGTGACACTCGCTGACAGCAACCAGGGGCTCTGGATTGTCATCGCCATAGTCATCGCGGTGGCCATCGCACTCTTCATCGTCATCAGACATCCCTCGCTCTTTGCCCGCAGCAACAAGGGCAGTGCCATAGACTACGAGGTGACCGAGGACAATATCTACGGCATCGACTTCGATGCCCTCATCCGCCGTGCCTTGGACCGCAACGACCATCGGGCTGCCGTCAGACTCGTCTATCTGCAGACTCTGCGGTGGCTGAATGACGCCCAACGCATAAAATGGCGCAAGTCCAAGGCGCCAATGCAGTATGCCCGCGAGGTGGGAACGGCCGATATGCGTCGTCTGGTCACGCTCTTTCTCAGGGTGCGTTATGGCGGCTACGACTGTGGTCGTGAGCAGGTAGACGAAGCCATGCGCTATCAGCGCGCCATCTGTCCCGCCGACTGCGAGGAAGGAGGTGAGGCATGAAAATCACCACGCGCTACATCGTGGGGATAGTCATCCTGGTCGTGGGTCTCTTCGCCATACTGCTCATCAGACCCTCGCGCTTCGTGTGGACACCCACCTTTGCCCACGAAGACAAGAACCCGTTAGGCTGCTTCGTCTTCGACAGCGTGATGGTGCAGACTATGCCTCGGGGGTATAAGGCTACGGGAGCCACGCTGCGCGAAACCGTAGCCGACAGCGGCAGTAACAATGTGCTGATAGTGGCCCGCGACGGCAAGCTCACCGATGCCAACATCACCGATATCAAGCGGCTGCTCAAGAGAGGCTCTACCGTAATGCTGGTGGGCGTAGACATCTACGAAGACAGCAACGCCGACAAGGCTTTTGGTCTCCAGTGCATTACCTACGCCAACTTCTTTTACAATGAAATAAAAAACAAGCTCGCCCATAACAGCGACGACCTCTATGACACCCTCCACTATCGGGCGGTCTACAAGGACGCCCATGGCACCAAACGCCACCGCCTTCCTCGTTGCATCGACTATCCCGATGCCGACTACCGCATATACAAAACGCTCCTCGCCGGTGTGGTCAATATCGATTCTGCAGCTGCAGTCCATCGCCGCTATTACATCCTGAGCCATTGCGTCAGCCCCTACTATGACGACGAGTACAAACCTGACAACGACTACAAGGCAGTTATGGTAGAGTATGGCAGAGGCCGTCTCGTCGTGGTGACAACGCCATTGCTGTTTACCAATTTCGGCATCATCTCTCCTTCCACCCAGCCCTATGTGATGCGCCTGATGAACACCCTCGCCGACAAGCCCGTGGTAAGACTCGACGCCTCGATGAAAGGCGGTGCAGTGATAGGCGCCGACGCCGACAAGCACAACGCCTCGCCGCTGTCCTACATCCTCTCGCAGCCACCGTTGCGCTGGGCTTATTACACGATAATCGCGGGCGCGCTGGTCTTTATCATCTTCACCGCCCGACGCCGTCAGCGCGTCATCCCCATCATCCCCGAAAAGAAGAACCATGACATGGAGTTTGTCAGACTTATCGGCAAACTCTACTATGAGCATCACGACAACTCCGACCTGGTACTCAAGAAGTTTGGCATGCTCGCCGACCAGGTCCGCAATCCCCTCGACATTGACCTCAATGACCGCCATAATCGGCAAGACCATGTGCGCGCTCTCAGCGATGCCTCCCACGTGTCTATCTATGACCTCGGCGCGCTCCTGGATGAACTCCACGCCATCCGCGATGACCAGCTCGCCATCCGCGATGACGATATGGTGCGTCTCATTGGTCAGATGAACCGTATCATCAAGAACCTATAACACAGAGATAAATATGGAAGAACTATCAACCATCCCCACACCCTGCACCACCAAGATACAGGCGCTGCGAGACAGCATTGCGCAAATCATAGTGGGCCAGACACAAGCCACCGACCTCTTGCTGACCAGCGTGATAGCCCGCGGACACGTGCTGATTGAGGGCGTGCCCGGCGTGGCCAAGACCCTGCTGGCCCGAGTCATGGCCCAGCTCATCGACGCCCGCTTCTCGCGCGTGCAGTTTACCCCCGACCTCATGCCGAGCGACGTGCTGGGTACCACGGTCTACAACATGAAGACCGGAGACTTCGACTTCCACCCCGGACCTGTCTTCGCCGACGTGGTGCTGGCCGACGAGATTAACCGAGCTCCCGCCAAGACCCAGGCAGCCCTCTTCGAGGTGATGGAGGAGCGGCAGGTGACCGTCGACGGTACGCCCCGCGCGATGAGCGATGTCTTTACCATCATCGCGACGCAGAACCCGGTGGAACAAGAGGGCACCTACAAGTTGCCGGAAGCCCAGTTGGACCGCTTTCTGATGAAGATAACGATGGACTATCCCACCACAGACGAAGAGGTGGAAATCCTGTTGCGCCACCAGGCGTCGGCAGCCTTCACGAGGGTAGACCGGCTCGAGCCGCTGCTCACCCCCGCCGACCTCGCCACGCTGCGCGACGCCGCCCAGCAGGTGCGCGTCGAAGCCTCGCTGCTGCGCTACATCGCCGAGATTGTGGACACAACCCGCCACAGCAAAGCCGTCTATCTGGGAGCCTCGCCGCGTGCAGCCGTGGCTATCCTGTCGTCGGCCAAAGCCTACGCCCTCTTGCAGGAGCGCGACTTTGTCACCCCCGACGATATCAAGACCGTGGCGCCCTTTGTGATGCACCACCGCCTGTTGCTCACCGCCGAAGCCGAGATGCAGGGCTACACTCCCCTTCAGGTCGCCCAGCGATTGATAGACAAGGTCGAAGTACCGCAATAACCATCGACAGCATGTTTCTTACCTCCCGCTTTTACCTGATGCTTGGCGTGGTGGTCATGGTGACCGCCATGGGCTACGTGTGGCTGCCCCTCTACAGTCTGGGGCGGCTGCTCACACTGGCACTGGTGCTGGCGGTACTGGCCGAGACTGCGGCTCTGTGGCTCTGGAGGGCCATCAGCGCCGAGCGAACCTGCGCCGAGCGCTTCTCCAACGGCGACGACAACGAGGTAGACATCCACATCGCCAGCCGTTATCCCTTCGGCGTGGCGCTGACGGTGACCGACGAGATACCCTTTGTCTTCCAGCGTCGCGACGTGGCGTTTGCCCTCAAGGTGGCAGCCCATGGCGGAGCCACCGTCACCTACAGACTGCGGCCCGTGGAGCGTGGCGTCTACGGGTTTGGCCTTATCCGCGTCTTTGCCACCACGATGCTCGGGCTGGTGCAGCGCCGCTACAGTTGTGGCAACCCCACCGACGTCAAGGTCTACCCCTCCTACCTGCAGTTGCGCCAGTACGAACTGCTTGCCATCAGCAACCGGCTGCGCGATATGGGCATCAAGCGCATACGCCGTGCGGGCAACAATACAGAGTTTGAGCAGATTAAGGACTATGTCGCCGGCGACGAGTTCCGTACCATCAACTGGAAGGCATCGGCCCGCCGCCATCAGCTCATGGTCAATGTCTATCAGGCCGAGCGCTCCCAGCAGGTGATGAGCCTCATCGACAAGGGCAGAGTGATGCAGCTCTCCTTCCGGGGCATGACCCTGCTCGACTATGCCATCAATGCATCGCTGGTGCTGTCCTATGTGGCAATACACCGTGAAGACCGCGCCGGACTCATCGCCTTCAACGAGCGTATGGACACCCTTCTGCCGCCCTCCAACCGCCTCTCGCAGATGGAGCGCATCCAGGAGAGCCTCTATGCCGTACATACCGACTTCGGAGAGACCGACTACTCTGCCCTGGTCGAGGGCGTCGAGAAGCACCTTACCAAGCGCTCGCTGCTCATCCTCTATACCAACTTCAGCAACGCCCAGAGCCTCGACCGCCAGCTGCCCTACCTCTGCCAGTTGGCACGTCGGCACCGACTGCTGGTGGTCTACTTCGAGAACAACGAGCTCCACGAATACCTCGCCACCACACCCCGGAGCGTGGAAGACCACTATACCCATGTCGTGGCCGAACAGATGGAGCGCGAGCAGCTGGTCATCATGACCCGACTCAACCGCCACGGCATACTCGGTCTGCGCACCACCCCCGAGCGGCTCTCGGTCGATGTTATCAATAAGTATCTGGAAATCAAACACAACAACTGGTGACATGAAGACCTCGGATATCATTACCTCTCAGTTCGTGAGCCTCACGCAGACTCCCGCCGGTGTCGCCGAAAGGCTGGTGGCGCGCATCATAGACTACATCGTCATCGGCGTGTATTTCTTTGCGCTCTGGACCGCCTTCGACAAGTACAATTGGTTGCTTGACCCGCTTGGCCTCGGCGACTCTCTGTTCAGAGTGTTATACATCCTGCTGCTCCTATCGCCCATCCTCTTCTATTCGGTCATCTGCGAGTTCTTTCTGGACGGCCGCACCTTAGGCAAGATGATCATGAAGACGCGGGTGGTGATGGTCGACGGCTCGGCGCCCACCTTGGGAGCCATCCTGCTGCGCTGGCTGTTTCTGCTCATAGACGTCTACCTCATGAACATAGGCATCATCGCCATCATCTGCACCCGCCGCAACCAGCGGTTGGGCGACCTGGCGGCGGGAACCATGGTGATACGCACCCCGCGTACCGACCAGATGCACTTCACGCTCTCCGAGTTCTCCTATGCCCGCTCCGACTACAAGCCCCTTTACCCCGAGGTGCAGCAGTTGTCCTTGGGGCAGATAGACGTGGTCAACCACATACTCAACGACCAGGTGGTCTACAGCGACGAGCAGGTAGAGCAGCTCGCAACCAAGATAGAGCGCATGCTCGACATCAAGCGCGAGCCCGGGATGGACGCCACCGACCTGCTGCGCACCGTCGCCCACGACTATCAGCACTTCGCCCTCCAGGTGATTTAGGCTGGCGCGGCAGGAGGCGTCATGCCCCTATATATATAATAAGGTGTAGCCCCGCGCCACCGTCATGGCCCTCGGGGCATCTATAGAAAACGAGAGTATCCATATCCGCTCGAGTGCAGCAGATATGGATACTCTCGTTATCGTTTATGGCAGACGGTGCCTACAGCAGTTCCTTGAGCCGGCGCATGCCCTCAGACGCCCCGTAGGGCAGATGGGTCACGCGGCTCATGTCTGTGTTCACCCCGTTGGGGTCTATCAGATAGATAGGAGCATGGGCAGGCGCATAGTAGAGCAGTCCGGCGGCAGGATAGACATTGAGCGAGGTGCCGATGACCACCACAATGTCTGCCTGACTCATCGCCTCGGCAGCGGGCTCAATCATAGGCACGCTCTCACCGAAGAACACGATGAAGGGACGCAGCAGACTGCCGTCGCCAGCGAGTGTGCCGGGCTTCACCACAGCGTGGTCGGCATCGAGGGTCTCTATGTAAGCCTCGTTGTAAGGGTCGCGGCTCGAGCATACCTTAGCCAGTTCGCCGTGGAGATGGATGACATGGCTCGAGCCCGCACGCTCGTGCAGGTCGTCGACGTTCTGGGTAACCACCGTGACGTCGTAATCGTGCTCCAGACTGCTGATGATGCGGTGGCCCTCATTGGGCTGCGCCGAATAGAGTTTCTGTCTGAGCATATTATAGAAATTGGTGACGAGCGTAGGGTCTGCTTCCCATCCTTCGTGCGACGCCACCTGCTCTACGGGGTAATTCTCCCAGAGCCCATCGTTGCCGCGAAAGGTCTTGAAACCGCTCTCTACCGACATGCCGGCACCGGTAAGAAACACTATCTTCTTCATTGCTCTATAGGTCTGCGTCACGGCAGAGCGCCGCGACTTATTTGTTGTCTTTAACCTGGGCCTTGTCCTTGATACCCACCAGCTGGAGGCTGAATATCAGGGTCGAGTTGCCCTTGATGGGGCCGTTGGCATGGGCACCGTAAGCCAGTCCGGCGGGGATGTAGAGTTCCCACTCGCTGCCTACAGGCATCATGCACAGCGCCTCGGTCCATCCCTTGATGACCTGGTTCACACCCAGTTCGACGGTCGACGGATTGCGCTTGTAGCTGCTGTCAAAGACGGTGCCGTCGATGAGCTTGCCTTCATACTTCACCTCTACCTTGTCGTCCTTGGTGGGAATAGCACCCGTGCCCTGCTTCACGACCTTGTACTGCAGACCCGAGGCGGTGGTCTTCACGCCTTCGCGGGTCTTGTTGTCGGCGAGCCACTTCTCGTTGGCAGTCTTGTACTGCGCCTCGGCAGCCTCGCGGTCGGCACGCACGCGCGCTTCAAAGTAGTTGAAGGCGGCATGACCAGCCATCAGCGTGGTGTCGCCGGCGAGGGCGTCGCGGAAACCGGCTGCGAGCAGGTCGAGGTTGATGCTGTCCTTAGAGGCGGCAAACTCGTCCTGCAGGGTGGGCACGATGCGGGCAAAAAGCATACGCGCCAGCTGGCATCCGGCGTTGTAGGCACGATACTGCGGGTCGCTCTGTCGCGAGGCGGCATAGTCGAAACCTGTGAGCACGTCGTGCATATAGGCGGTGTCTACCTGATACTCCTGCTGCAGATATCTCTCCAGCCCCTGGGTCACATAGCGTCCGGCAGCATAGCTCAGCGAGTCGGCGGCGGTGTTGAGGGTACGCACCACAGCCACTGCGGTGGGCTTGGCCTCCTTCTTTTTCTTCTTGTCGGCCAGGGCTAAATTAAAAGTAGCACCCGCCATGACGACGAGTGCTAACAATATAAGTCTTTTCATGAGTGTCGTGATTACTTCTCAATGCTCAGCAACTCAATCTTGAAAATCAGGGCAGAGAAGGGCTTGATGGGGCCAGACTCCTGGTCGGCGTAAGCGAGGTTCTGGGGAATGTAAACCTCCCATACCGAACCTACAGGCATGTGGGTGAGAGCCTCAGTCCAACCCTTGATAACCTGGTTGGCACGGAACTTGGCAGGCTGCTTGCGCTGATAAGAAGAGTCGAATACCTTGCCGTCGATGGTCTTGCCCTCATACTGCACGTTGACCATGCTGGTGTCCTTGGGCAGAGGGCCGTTACCTTCCTTGATGACCTTGTACTGTACACCTGAAGGCAGACATACCACGCCAGCCTTCTTCTTGTTCTCAGCCATAAACTTTTCGCCAGCCTCCTTGTTGGGAGCATACTCCTTCATCAGGCGCTTGCTGCGAACGATGGGCATCAGGGTCTGAACCTTTACCTGAGCCTCCATGTCGGTGAAGAGGGTCTTCTGACCGGCGGTAGAAGCGATGAAACCGGCGAGGAAGTTCTTCAGAGAGATGCTCTTGGTAGAGTCTTCGCCATACACTTCGTGGTTGATGCCCTTAATCATGTTGTTGGCAACCTGCTGACCGATTTGGATACCGGCATAGTAGGCAGCCTTGGCCTTGTCGTCGCCAGCGTTGGCACCGTCGTTAAGACCACGGAAGAACTCGTCCATATAGGTTGTGTCCATACCCATACGGCCTACGAGATAGTCCTTCAGACCCTGAGACTGGAGCATACCCATGGCATAGGTCAGGGTGTCCACATCGTTCTTCAGGTTTGCTTTTGGAGCAGAGTTGCCGCAACCGGTAAAGGCAACGGCCATGATAGCCAAAACGGCTACAATTGAAAACTTTTTCATTCTTATAAGAGATTTGATTTTGATTGTTCTTTTAAGATTAGAGCACGTCGATGAGTTCTACATCGAAGACGAGTGCCGAGAAGGGAGGGATGGACTGGCCGGCACCGCGCTCGCCATAACCCAGATTGTAGGGGATGAAGAAGCGATACTTGGCGCCTTCCTTCATGAGCTGCACACCCTCGGTCCAGCCTGCGATAACCTGGTTGAGACCGAATACGGCAGGCTCGCCGCGCTGTACAGAACTGTCGAACATGGTACCGTCGATGAGCATACCCTCATAGTGGCAGCGCACCTGGTCGGTAGCCTTGGGCTGACGGCCGTTACCCTCTTTGAGTACCTGGTACTGCAGACCCGAAGGCAGAGTGACCACACCCTCCTTGGCAGCATTGGCCTTGAGATAGGCTTCACCCTTGGTCTTGTTCTCCTTGAAGCGCTCGGCAGCAGCGGCACGCTGCTTCTTCTCCTGCTCGTCAAAGAAATTGCGCACGATGGTCTGCGCCTCCGCGTCAGAGAGTTTCACCTCACCACCTGCAAGCACGTCCTTGATGGCCTGTGCAAAATCATCGATATTCAGGTCTTTGGCTCCCATGTCGGTGAGCTGGCGGCCTATGCCGAGACCTAAAGCATAACTTACTTTATCCATTTATTGTATAGTCTTTAGTATAATCTCGTGCAAAGTTAACAAAAAAATGTTTAGTGTCAGCCGAATTGTCGTTATTTTTTGTTTACAATACCTTATTATATATAAGGCCCCACGGCGCGACCACCGTGGGCGGTGGCGCTGTGGGGTCGAAAATGATGCCATCCGGCAGGGCCATCGCCACGCATAGAGCCGTGGCGATGGCGTGGGCGGGCTCGTAACATACGATACGTGGACACGTGACTTATGATACGAGGGCTCGTGCCTTCCGATACGTGGGCTCGTGACTTATGTTACGAGCCGCCAATGGTGGTCACGACGGTGGCATCGGCAAACTTTTTGGGCGGCAGATGCGGTCATTGTGAGGATGTTTTCGTAAATTTGCAGTCGTATATATACTTGTATTCTATGGACAACCTACTTGCACGGCGTCTGCGCCGATGGGGATGGGGCATAGGCATAGCCACCGTAGTCATCGTGGTGGTGCTGGCACTTGCCGGCGCCTATATGCTCGACTACTCGCTCTTCCCCAAGATGCGCCACGGTCACAATCTGCCCTGGCGACTGGACAATATCATCAGCGAGAGTCCGCAGTTGCGGCCCTGGGCTGACAGTCTGAAACATAGTCATGCGCTGCACGACACCGTGGTGCTGATGCCCACGGGCGAGCGCCACCATGCCACCTACATCAACGCCAGCGAGCCCAGCCGCAGGGTGGCGGTGCTCGTTCACGGCTATCGCGACAACGGCATGGGCATGATGCACGTGGCGTCGATATACCACCACATGGGCTACAACATACTGCTGCCCGACCTCCATGCCCACGGCAAGAGCGAGGGCGAAGGCGTGCAGATGGGATGGAAAGACCGGCTCGACGTGATGCGCTGGATGGCGGTGGCCGACAGCCTCTGGGGCGGCACCGAGGGCACGGCGATGGTGCTCCACGGCATCTCGATGGGCGCCGCCACGGTGATGTGTGTCTCTGGCGAGCGTCTGCCCGACTATGTCAAGTGCTTCGTCGAAGACTGTGGCTATACCAGCGTGTGGGACGAGTTCGAGCACGAGCTCGCCAGCCAGTTCCACCTGCCTGCCTTCCCGCTGCTCTATACCACCAGTCTGCAGTGCAAGCTGCGCTACGGCTGGTCGTTTGGCGAGGCATCTCCGCTGCGCCAGGTGGCGCGCTGCCACAAGCCCATGCTCTTCATCCATGGCGACCGCGACACCTATGTGCCCTTTGCCATGATGCAGCGGCTCTACGACGCCAAGCCCGAACCCAAGCAGATGTGGATAGCGCGGGGCTCTATACACGCCATGAGTTTCCGCGACCATCCTCAGGAGTATGCCAGGAGGGTAAGACTCTTCGTAGACCAGTACATACGCTGACCGGCGGCGCCACGGCCCGACGGCAGATACAGCCCCGAATGGGGCAGATACAGAAACAGGAACTCGTTGCACATCCTCCAGAGGACATGCAACGAGTTCCTGTTTCTGCGTATGGGGCTGCCGGGCTACGCCCGACGATGGGTTATCTCACGCGGTACTTCCCGGCGGTGATGGTCTCGAGCGCGAGCGACTTGTAGACATTCTCGCAGCCGTCGTAGTTGTGCTCGCCCTCACCCTTGGGAAAACTGGTGCTGACGGGATTGGCTTGGAGCCCCACCGCGTGAGTGTCTCTTCGTAGAAGAAGGCTATGCGGTGGTCGGCCTGGAGGTCCATGCTGCTGTACATCGACACAGTGGGGCTGACCTGATAATAGCCGTCCCAGCCCTCGGCCAGTGCGCGCACGTCGCGCATATCAGAGGCATCGGCAAGTTCCTTGTAGAATATGCTCACGTTGTTGCGGCCCGTGCCCGTGGGCACCGACTGCAGCATCACGTGCACGGGCTTGCCGTCGCTGGTGCGCACTGCCGGCACGATGAGCATCTCGCCATTGGTGGGGTTGGTGCTGGGCGTGAGCGCCATGCCGCTCATCGTGGCCTTGGTCTGCTCGTCCCATCTGCCGCTGCCTGTCTTGACATCGTCGTAGGTGAAGAGGTTGAACCACCGGCCTCCCGCCGTGCGGCTGGTGATGACGACGCGCCCGTCGGGCAGTTCCTCACACTTGGCCTCGTCGCCGTCGGGCACGGGCAGCGCCGAGGGTCCGCCGAGGGCAGCCCATGTGCGTCCGAAGTCATCAGAGTAGATGACGCGGTTGCCCTTGGGGCGGGCGGTGAGGGCTGCGTAGATGCGGTAGTAGCGGCCCACCTTGACCACCCGGCTCTGGAATATCTTGCCTCCACCCACGAAGGCTGCATCTATGGGGTGGGTCTGGTCAAACAGGCCATATATCGCCTCGGTCTGCTCTATCGGCTGCTGCCAGGTCAGGCCTCCATCCATGCTACGTATGGCTGCTATGAGGTTGGGGTTATGACGGTTGGTGCTGGCGTAGCCATAGACGGTGCAGCCCGCCACAGCCATCATGAGCACCTCATGGCTCTCGCGGTCCATCACGATGGCAGGGTCGCCATAAGCAGCCGCCATAGGCGTCTTGACATTGTTGATGAGCGAGGCATCGCCCTCCGCCGCTTCTATCTCACGCTCGCTCCATGTGGCGCCATTGTCGGTGCTTATCTTGACCACACAGTCTACGCGTCCGAAGCCTGGGTCGGTGCCGCAGACCAGACGGCCCACGCTCGCAATGAGGCGTCCGCCATAGCCACAGGTAATGCCCGGGATGCGGTAAGGCGCAACATCGATGCCGCCCTGGGCTGTACTGAACAGTATGGTGCCGTCGGCATAGGCAGAGAGTGCCAGTAGCAGCATGCCGATGGCAGAGAGTATCTTCTTCATAAAGGGTGTGGTTTAGAGATTAGCAATAATAGATGTTCGGATATCGGGGGCGGCTGCGGTGCCGCCCCCGAGGGGGAGAGACTACTTGCCGGTCATGATGCGGAGCACCATGTCGTCGGTGGCACACATCGCCTCCTTGCCTATGCTGGTAAGGTTGCGTATGGAGCGGTCTACGTCGGAGTCGATGATGCCCTCGGCGCTGGTCACAAACTTGCCCTCGCGCGCCAGCAGGGCTGAGAGCAGGGCTGTCGATACGCCCGAACATATCTTGAGTGAGCAACTGGGCTTGGCGCCGTCGCATATCATGCCCGTAAGGTTGGCTATCATGTTCTTGACGGCATGGCAGAGGTCGTCGTAGCTGCCTCCCATGAGGTAGGTGATGCCACAGCTGGAGCCGATGCTCGCCACCACGCATCCGCAGAGGGCGCTGAGTCTGCCCAGGCTCTGCTTGATGTAGATAGCCGTGAGGTGGCTGAGCGTGAGGGCGCGGATAAGCTCTTCCTCGGTATTCTCGTTTTCCTGGGCAAAGACTACCACGGGGTTGGTGGCACAGATGCCCTGGTTGCCCGAACCGCTGTTGCTCATCACGGGTATCATGGCGCCTCCCATACGTGCATCGCACGCCAGCGCAGTCTTGGATATGATGTGCGAGAACATGGTGTTGCCAAAGATACCATGGCTCAGAGGACGGTCCATGGTCTTGCCCAGACAGTGGCCGTAGTTGCCCTTGATGGACTCTTCGGCTGCGCGCATGTTGAGGTCGCGGGTCTTGAGGATAAACTGCAACTCGTCGATGGGGGCGGTAAGGGCAAACTCGTAGACGAGCTTCATATTGAGCTTGACAGCCTCGTCTTCGGCCTCGTCGCCACGCCTGGTGCGGCGGTCGGTGATGACCTCGCCGTTGCGCTCCTCGAAGACGATGGCGGTATGGCCTCCCTCGATGATGGCTGTGGCGTGGTTGCCCGTCGTCTCGCAGATGGCTTCGATATAGAGCTTGTCGCACTCGCCCTGCTTGAGCTGTATGTTGATGTGGTCGCCGGCGAGATACTGCTTGCCTCGCTCCAGGGTGGCGGGGGTGAGGTCCTTGAGCACCTCGAGCTGATACTCAGACTTGCCGATGAGGGCTCCCAGCGCCACGGCTATGGGCAGACCTATCATGCCCGTTCCGGGAATACCTACGCCCATGGCGTTTTTCAGGATATTGGAACTCAGAAAGAGCGTGATGCGCTCGGGCTCGCGGCCCAGTATCTCTGTGGCACGAGCCACACACAGGGCTACTGCCATGGGCTCGGTGCAGCCCACTGCCGGCACCACTTCGCGCGCCATGAGTGCCAGTATCTTCTCTCTTACACTATTGTCTATCATAATGTTTGTATTTGTTGTCGTATAGTTGGATTACAGTCCGCGGATGGTCTTGAGCAGCTGGTCGCCCATGCCGATGGTGTAGCCATGGCTCTCGAAGACCACGCGGTTGAAGGTGTCGCCGATGACAAAGAGGGGCAGCGGCGCTGTGTCGGCAAGCCGCATGCGCTGGCGCAGGTCGGCGGCTATCTGGCCGTCGGTGTCTACGCCCATGACCACCGTCGAGGGCAGTCCGGGGATGGGCGACTTGAGGTACTTCTGGTACTCGGCATCGCTGGCGAAGAGCAGCACGATGGTGCGGCCCCATGCCTCGAACTCGCTACGTCGCTGGGCGATGTCGCGGAGGGCATGATTGGTGGGCTCCTGACCCACTCCGAGCACGCCCACTACAAAGTAGCCGCGTCCGGCGGTAAGGAGTATGCTCGTCTCGGCACCTGTGGCAGCCAGGCGGAAGCGTCCCTCGGAGTTGACCGAACCGATGACGCTCACCTCGTTGGTGGCCTCTCTCACGGTGAGTGCCTGGCTCACGGGCTTGTGGGCTACGGGGAAGAAGTCGATATGGGCCTTGACGCTGCCGTTGGCAAGTCGGGTGCCCGTGGTGAGCAGATAGTAGCCTGGCTCGACCTGGCAGCCTTGGGCAAAGAGCTTGGACCAGCGCGCACCTTCATCATAGTTGAGCAGACCGAAGGTGCCGTCGCTCTGGTAACGGCTCAGCGTGAAATGGGTATAGTATTCGGGGTCGTCGAGATGACGCTGTGGAGTAAAGGAGAGGGTAAGGGGCGTGGTGGCGGTGACGGCGGGGGCGGCAGAGTCGAAGTTGACCGACATCGTGGCATCGCCCCGACGGTAGTAGACATTGCCGGTGACGCCGTCGACCCAAGCCTCGATGCCCTGGGTACGGCAGAGGGCGGTGAAGAAGACCTTGAGCGAGCGCAGGTCGGCAAGACGCGAGCGCAGCACACCGACGGGGGTGGTGAAGGTACCCGAGGTGGCGAGGGTGTCGCATCGGGTGATGCTGTCGCGGCAGAAGGCGATCGTGGCGTCGACATCGCCCCAGCGCGAGCCCAAGACGGGGCGCAGGGCACAGGCAAGCACGCTGCGGTAGGGGGTGAGCCACTCTTGCGACACGCGCGGCGCCAGTACATGGAATACCGAGGCGTCGGCAGGAGTAAGGGAGAGCGCGTCGGTGAGCACCTCGGGGTTGACATCGCGCAAGTCCTTGTCGGTGAGGGTAGAGAGCAGGTCGAGGGCACGCGCCATCTGTTCGCTCTCGTCGGCTGCGGCGAGGAAGGAGTGGATGGTGCGCCAGTTGCCTTCGGCCTTGACCATGAATGAACGGGCCCGGTCGCCCCAGCGGGTGGCTTGGTCGCCCACACCCTGCATGAAGGTGGCGCGGTAGGCGGCGCGGATGGAGTCTTCGATGGCAAAGCGGCGGTCGTTGTCGGCTCGCTGGGCTGGGGTGACGGTGGGTATCTGCGCATTCTCCTTGGGGGGAGTGATGTCGATGTCGGCGCTGTGGCGCTCGCCAATCTTATGGCTGAGGGCAACGGTGACCATCGGCTCGCGGCCAAAGCTCACGCGGCTGTAGCCATAGGCCGAGCCGTGGGTGGCTATGACGAGCATATCGCCGTAGCCTGCCGAGAGCGACACCTGACCCTTGGCGTCGGTGGTCTGGATGGAGACGGGGAAGAACTCACCATAATTATATATGCGGTATTCCACGCGCGCGCCCTGGACAATGCGGCCCTTGGCGTCGGTGACCCTGACAGTGAGCGGGGCGGCTGGGGCGTAGTTGCTTATCACGTTGATTTCGGTGTAGTTGGCTGTGCGGCGCATCACCTCCTCTGGCCCGTTGTAGCGGCCAAACACCTTGGTGTGCATCAGCATGCCGCGGCTGGCTGGGGCATTGAACCAGCCCAGGTTGAGTACCGGTTCGGGCTCGCAGGCACCAAGGAAATACCAGCGGCCGTCGACCCAGGCTTCGACCCAGGCATGATTGTCGTCGGTATGTGCCCATCGCGGAGTATATACCTGGCGCGCGGGGATGCCCACCGAGCGCAGGGCTGCCACCAGGAGCGTGGACTCTTCGCCACAACGGCCCCAGGCGGTGCGCACCGTGGCAAGTGGCGACGACGTACGTGCATCGGACGGTTGATAGTTGGCCTTCTCATGACACCAGTGGTTGACTT
The DNA here is from genome assembly GCF_002251325.1 of Prevotella sp. P4-67. Lineage (NCBI taxonomy): Bacteria > Pseudomonadati > Bacteroidota > Bacteroidia > Bacteroidales > Prevotellaceae > Prevotella > Prevotella sp. P4-67. The sequence goes on along the minus strand of NZ_NPJL01000059.1, from coordinate 28,681 downwards.
CGAGCACGGCGTCGTAGAGCCGGCGGCCTCGAACGCGTGGAAGAAGTTCGCGCTGGAACACAAGACGGGCGGTATCGAGGTTCTCGTTGTTGACACGGATAGGCAGAACGAAGTGGCGGAAGACCTCGTCGGGCACCTGCCAACCCACCTGGGTGCGCACATTGAGCGTGGCGCGCACCTGGTTGAGGAAGAAGTCGCCGTCGTAGTCGGCTATGTCGTTGACGGGCATGTAGGCGTAGAGGAAACGCATGGCGTCGCGCTCACCGTCGGTCATAGGCCGATGGAAGATGTCGAAAAGATGTCCATGGGTAAGCACCGCCTTGCGGGCATTGAAGTCGGCGAGAGTCTGTGAGGTCTGCGCCTTGGCTCCCATCGTGCAGAGCAGGAGCAGGGTAATGAGTAATCTTGTCATAGTCACTGTCTTATTGGCCACAGAGGGCTGAGATGGTGTCGGCCACGCGTCGCGAGGTGGTAACCATCCTTGTATATTCGTCTATATCATCGCTGCCCATCTTGACCTCGCTGTTGCGGGTGCGCATGGAACTCTTGACGGCTTCGCGGGCAGAGAAATGGAACTCCCGGGCACCCGTGAGCTGGGCTATGCGGGCAATATTGGTCTCGCAGACGCCGCAGCCGGGCATGATGATGATGCGTCCGGCAGCCTGGTCTACCAGCTGTCGCAGCAGGGTGGCTCCCTCGAGCGCTGTGGGCTGCTGGCCCGACGTGAGCACGCGCTTCACGCCCAGGGAGATAAGCTGCTCGAGCGCTTCCTGCGGTCTCCGGCATCGGTCAAAGGCACGGTGGAAGGTGACAGGGATGCCCTGGGCTGCATCCATGACCGCCTCCATCAGCCGCAGGTCGATATCGCCGTCGGCGGTGAGGGCTCCCGTCACGATGCCGTCGACCTGGAGCGGTCGCAGGGTATCGATGTCGGCCAGGAGCGTGGCTACCTCAATCGGCGAATAAAGGAAATCGCCGCCACGAGGACGCACGATGACATTGAGCTTGATATCCAGATTGTGGCGGGCGTACGCAATCGCTCCGAAAGAGGGAGTAGTGCCTCCCTCGGGTATGGCGGCGCAGAGTTCTACACGGTCGGCGCCTCCACGTTGGGCTGCGAGACAACTCTCAACTGAGTTGGCACACACTTCAAAGGTATAATCTTTTCGTAACATAGACTGTTTAAGTTTTCGAGGTTGTAAAGATAGTAATAATGGTGATTATGACCAAACTTATCACCAAAAAAGTAAGTACGGCGGGCTGAATATCCGTCTCATGGACCCGCTGCAGAGTCGCCAGTGCACTCCCCCGCCCCATGGGCTACATGGCGACGGGGCGCGGAGTGGTGCGGCTGAGTCGGCGGTAGACCCACAGGTAGGCGGGGATAAGGAAGAGCACGGCGGCGAGCCATGCGGTGGGGTCGCCGAAGCACACTCCGGTGAAGTGGAAGACTGGCACAAGCCACAGGCTCACTCCGCTGCGCGCAATCATCTCCATCACGCCGCTCAGCATGCTCAGATTGCTGAAGCCCATGCCCTGGATGGAGTAGCGGAAGATGCAGAGCAGTCCAACGATGACAAAGAAGTAGTTGTTGATACGCATAAACTGGGCAGCCAGAGCCACTATCTCGCTCTGCCCACTGTCTACGAAGAGCATCATAAGCTGGTCGGCAAAGGGGTAGATGACCGCCAGGGTGAAGACGGTATAGACCGCCATGATGGCCATGGCAGAGCGCACGCCGCGGGCTATGCGCCCTATCTGTCGGGCTCCCACATTCTGGCCGCAATAGGTAGCCATAGCCACGCCGATGTTCTCGTAGACACAGGTGAAGAGATACTTGATGCGCATAGACGCGGTGAAGGCTGCCACATAGGTGGTGCCCAGGGCGTTGTTGGCGCTCTGGAGCATGATGATGCCTATGCCGGTGATGGAGAACTGCAGTCCCATGGGGATACCGCTGTTGAGCAGATGTCCGGTCATGCTGTCGTGATAGGTCCACTCGTCGCCGTGGGGGATAAGCATCTTCAGCGTGCGGTGGATGTAAACCCAGCAGAGCACGGCAGCCAGCGCCTGGGAGAGCATCGTAGCGATGCCGGCGCCCTCGACGCCCATGCCCATACCGAGGATAAGTATCACATCGAGCACGATATTGACCATCGACGAGACGATGAGGAAGTAGAAGGGCTGACGGGAGTTGCCCAAGGCACGGATAAATCCCGAGAGGAGATTGTAGGCTATGGTGAAGGGAATGGTGAGAAACGTGAGCAGCAGGAAGATGTAGGCATCATGGAAGATGTCGTCGGGGGTGTTGACCACCCGCAGGATGCGGGCGCAGAAAACCGCGGTGAGCACGGTGAGTATCACGGCGATGACGGCTCCTATGCGCAGCGAGTGGGCCACATAGGCGCGCATCTTGGAGTAGTCGTGCGCACCGAAGGTCTGCGCCACGGGGATGGCAAATCCCGCGCACGAGCCGTTGCAGAAGCCCATGATAAGAAAGGTGATGGACGAGCTGGCGCCAATGGCGGCAAGCGCTTCCACGCCGACCCACCGCCCCACGATGGCAGCGTCGATTACGAGATACATCTGCTGGAGTATGTATCCCAGAATAAGTGGTAACGCAAAGCGGAGTATGCCTTGCGTAGGAGACCCTACGGTCATGTCGGTGGTATTACCCATATTGTTGTTATCCTTTGTCCTTTAAGATACGGCGAATGGCCTCCATCTTGTTATGGCGGTCTATCGAGTAGGTATCGCCATGAGTCTCTACATAGTCATAGAGCCGGTAGGCCTTGTCGTAGAGCAGCGTACTGATCGGGACAGCACAGTAGGTGGCCTCGGCATAAAGCAGCTCGGCAAGCATGCCAAGTCTGCCGATACGCTCGTCATCAGCCCACTGGTCGTGGGCATAGACCATAGTCTCCTCGAGCGAGAGGTTGCGCACCAGGGTGTAGTCGCCCACATACTGACGGTAGAGGTCGGCCATCTCACGGTCGCGGCGCGCAGCGTCATGACGCCGCTCCATGAAGTTGGCCAACGCGCGGCCAAATTCTTCTATCATTCGCAGATAATAGTCCTTTTGTATCATGATTGGTTGTCGTGGTTGATGGTCTGTATATAGTCCCAGAGCTGACGGTAGAAGGGGTGGCGGGTCATGGTGTCGGCGTTGCCCAGGATGATGAGCTTCATACGGGCACGGGTGATGGCGACATTCATGCGGCGCAGGTCGCGCAGAAAGCCGATTTGACCGCTGTCGTTGGAGCGTACGAGCGAGATGAGGATGATGTCGCGTTCCTGACCCTGGAAGCCATCGACTGTGTTGACACTGATGAGGTGGCGGAAGGGTCTGAACGACTCGCGACGACGGATGAGCTGGCGCAGATACTGGACTTGGGCGCGGTAGGGCGAGATGATGCCTACGTCGATGCGCTCGTCGAGCACACGCTGGCGCCCTATCTTGTCAAAGTAGGCCTGGAGCGTGTCGAGAGTATAGCGTGCCTCGCCCTTGTTGATGCGACCGAAGTTGTCACCCACAAACTGCTCGCGGAAGGCAGTGTCGGCATCTTCGCCGTCGATGGCGGTGTCGGGCACAATCCACTCGATGGGGTTGTCGTAGTCGAGGATGCCTCGGAAGCGCACATCGGGCGCCGACTCCACGCGGCCCTTATAGAACCAGTCGCTGGAGAAGCGCATAATCTGCTCGTTCATGCGATACTGGGTCTGCAGCAGGGTGACAGCCTCGGGATGATTGCCCACGATGCGCTCCATGAGCGTCACACCGAGTCCGCCTTGCATGGCAGCCAGACTCTTCACCGTGGGAGGCAGCTGGCAGTGGTCGCCGGCAAAGACGATGCGCTGCACACGGCGGGCGGGTATCCAGCAGGCGGCTTCGAGGGCTTGGGCAGCCTCGTCGATGAACAGGGTGCCAAACTTCTGACCCTCCAGGATGCGGTTGGCAGCACCGGTGAGGGTAGAGGCTATCACGCGGGCTTCGCCGAAGAGCTGCCCGTTGATGCGCATCTCTATCTCGACGGCACGCTCACGCAGCCGGTCCATCTTCTGATGGAAGCTCTCGGTGTGGCGGCGCTGCCGGCGCAGTTCGCGGATGGCCTTGCGTATAGCCCAGAGCTGCGGATAGTCGGGGTGCGACTCGAAGCGGCGCTCATAGGTGAAGGCGAGCATCTTGTCGTTGACGCGGGTGGGATTGCCTATGCGCAGCACGTTGACGCCACGGTCCACGAGCTTCTCGGAAATCCAGTCGACAGCCATATTGCTCTGCGCACACACCAGCACCTGACTCTCGCGGCGCAGCACTTCATAGATGGCCTCAACCAGGGTGGTGGTCTTGCCCGTACCGGGAGGGCCGTGCACCACCATCACGTCCTTGGCCCTGAGCACCTCGTTGACGGCGTGCTGCTGGGTGGCGTTGAGCCAGGGCAGCTTGATGTCGTCGAAGGTGAAGCGCGCCGGAGCGGCATGGCTGTAGAAGAGGTCGCGCAGATAGGCCAGACGGTTGCCGCGGGCATGGACGACGCGGTCCAGGGCATCGGCCATAAGCCGGTAGCTGGTCTCGTCGAAGTAGAGCTGCACACCCACCTTGTCGCTGCAAGCCGACAGGGCGCCCACCCGTCCGTTGTCGGGCAGGGTGACGACCATGCGGTCGCCGTCGACATAGCTCACCACGCCGGTGAAGTCAAAGTAATGCAGACGGTGCTCACGGGGATGATGCTCGTCGGGCACCATGCGGAAGAAGGTGACGGGGCGGCCATACTCAAAGTTGTGCTCGATATCCTGGTTGTCGGTGCGGAAGACCTCGACAGCCAGTTGGTTGAGGGAATTGTAAAAGGTGTTGCCGACGCGCAGCGGCAGCCACACGTCGCCACGCTTCACCAGTCGCGCCACACCGCGTTCCTCGGTCTGCTGGCGAAATTCCTCTTTCTCCGTTTCATATTCCAGCCTGAGCAGCACGCGTTGCTGCTCCAGAGCCTGTATGGATGATATCTGCGTCATATACGCTGCAAAATTACAAATAATTGCTTATACAGAGTAACAAACGAATGAAAAAGTAACCACCCGCCCCGTCGCGGCGGAAGAGGAAAATGCACCGCCGCCGACAAATAATCGGACAAAAGGAATGGACGGCTCGATTTTTATTTGTATTTTTGCGGTCAGCGCCCATAGACTTGCCCCGGTCCGAGGCGCAGAGAGATTATCACCTACTAATTATAGACCTAATGCTGTACGCCATATATTTCATCTACGGCCTCTGCGTCATGTTCTACTTCATGATGGCGTGGCTCTTCTACCGCAAGGACAAGGAGTTGTTGTCAAGACTGGTCACCGTCTTGATGCTGGTCATCGGCATGCAGTGCCTCAAGGACCTCCTCTTCATCAAGCCCATAGCCGAGCTCGACGAGACCGACTGGATGATTATCACCTCGTCTGATGTGATAGCCATCCCGCTCTATGCCTTCACCCTCATCGAGCTGTGCAGCCCCGCCAGCCTCACCCGGCGCACCATCATCATCCACGAGCTGCTGTTCATCGTGCCTTTTGTCCTGTTCTTCATCACCCGCGACATCATCTACTACTATGCCGAGATACTCGAGGCCCTTGTCTATGGTCTCTGCTATACCATCTGGGCTGCTTTCGCCATCCCCAGATACCATAGAGAGCTGAAGCGACGCTTCTCCTACACCGAGAACATCAACCTCAACTGGCTGCGCGCCATCTTCCTCTCCTTTGTGCTCATGCTGGCGCTCTGGATAGCCGACAGTCTGCATGCGGGCTATTCGTTTGAGATACTCTATATGAGCTCTTCGCTGGTGCTATGGATGTTTATAGCTTATAATATGTATAAGCACGAGTCGGTGCTCGACGAGCTCTACGACGGTATGGACACCGACCCCACGCCCGCCGCCGACGCCACCGAGACCGAGATGTCCGAGATAGGCAGGCGCATCAGCCTGCTCTTCGACAAGGACCAGATTTTCCTCAACCCCAATCTCAAGGTGTCAGACATAGCCACCGCCATAGGCACCAACCGCACCTATGTCAGCGAGTTCTTCAACAAGGAAGAAGAGTGCAGCTTCTATGACTATGTCAACCGCGCCCGCATCGAGTACGCGTGTACCCTGCTCGACGGCTCCGATGCCAACATCATGAAGATAGCCGAGCTCTCGGGCTTCAACAGCTCACAATCGTTTATCCGAGTTTTCTCCAAGCTCAAAGGCATTTCACCCACCCGATATCGCAAGGACGGATGCAACTGAGCATCAGCCCTTTGTGAAATTGTTAATTATTTTTTTACGCATTGTTACCTCAGTTTATCCTTTGTGAACGATAAATTGAGAGATTGTTAACTGTCTTTGCTCCGCCATAGCTTATCTTTGCAACCGTAGAGACTACGCCGCTTACGACAACCATTACACATCACATAAATAACTAAACAGACTCAACACCTATGAAGAAACTTAAAACTATGGCTCTCATCGCCATGTGCATGCCCTTCCTGTCTGCATGTTCGGGAAGCGGCTCAGAAGACAACAGCCTGTATGGTGAGCTCCCCGACAGGTACGAACAGTTTGTAAAGGAGAAGGAGCAACTGAGGGAACAAGCCAAAGACATCAAGACCGAAGCCGAGAAGAAAGCCCTCATCGAGAAGTCTGAGAAGATGACGGAGACCTGGAAGGTCAAGATAGAGGAAAGCGCAAAGGCGCTCAACGGCAAGCCCATCAAGCTGGACGAATGTGGGTTCGACGTGACCACCCCGCTGTCGCTCGAGTTTACCGACTTCTTCAGCAAGTCAGACCTCGAGCCGTCGTTCCAGGTCAACGGCGAAGCCGTGGCTGCCTCTGACATCAAGACCGACCTCAAGTACGTCCTCGGCAACGAGCAGGTATATCTCGTAGGCTACGACGCCGAAGGGAAGCAGGTCTACAAGGTCTCTGTGGGCAGCATCGAGGTCGAGAAGGCCGACGGATGCTCGCTCGTCAAGGCAGGCACACCTGTCAAGTTCAGCAAAATCCACTTCGGTAGTGCCGCCATCAAGAAAGGATGCCGCGATGCCAAGACCTTCAAGCTCGAGGTGATGCGCCAATAAAGAGTTGTCAACGGCGGGCATAGCCCCAGCCCTCCCGCCACAGTGTTACACATTAATAATATATATTATGGACAATCTGGTCAAATTCACCAAGCAATACAAGGCATCCCTCATCATCGCCATCGCCATCATCATGTTCATCCTCTTCGGCTTCTGCTCGGCAGTAGATGTGGCGGGCAAAACCAAAGTATGCGGACTGAAGATACTCTTCGAGGGCGACGGACTGGGATTCTCCCGCTTCCTCTCCGCCCTCATCCTCCTGGCGCCCATGCTGGTGGTCCTCGACGAGTCGACCAACCTGAAGCTCACGGCGAAGATGAGCCGCATACCCGCATCCTTCTTCTTCGGCATATCCATCGTCCTCTGCCTCTTCTTTGCCCACGTGCTGCCCTCGGGGTTTAAGCTCGCCTGGGCCAGCTGGCTCTACATGCTCGCAGGAGTCATCGGCATAGCCGTATGCAATATCGAGAAATTGACAAACAACTAACCTTGCGGAATGATACTATCAGACAGGCGCTTCCTCGGTCTCATGGGATGGGGATGCGCCTTGTTTTTACTACTCGTCGCAGGCTGGGTTGGCGTGTGTCTGGTCAACCGCCCGCCATACCTGATGCCCGATACGACCTCATTTGATACGGGCGACATCTTTTTCAGTGTGGGCGACTCGTGGGAATCGGTAGCCGTACGCGCGCTCTCGGGCACTTCGTCGTGGGAGGTTACCGACTCCACTCCCTCACATTGCGGGATAGTCGTCAGAGATGCCCGTGGCGTAAGGCTCGCCCATGCCTCGACGGCAGCGGGGAAGATAGTGGTCGAGACGCCCGAGGAGTATCTGCGCAACAATGGTTCCTACTGCATCTACGCCGTCAAGCCCCCATGCCCCATGAGTGCAGAGGGCATCAGGCAGACGGTAGACTCGCTCGTGGCACGCGGCGTGAAGTTCGATTTCGACTTCGACCACACCACCCCCGACGCCCTCTACTGCACAGAGATGGTCGTAACGGTCTTCGAAGCCAACTCCTGCCCCGTCTTCTCAAGCCTCCGCCAGCAGAGCTACATCTATCCCAACGACCTGCTGCTGCGGATAGGGAATTCGAGATAGGGCCCATTTGAGAGGACATCAGCAGCAGCAACTCTGAAGGAGTTGCGTTTCCATAGCCCAGGGTTGAGGGGCGAAGCACCTCTACCCTGGGTTAGGACATAAAAAGAGATAGCAATGCTGTAAGTATTGCGATTAGCCGAAGGCGTTACCCCAACGCAAACCCATCACCACCTATATGTAGGGGAATTATCCAACTGAGTATAACGCCTACGGCTAAGCGCAACTCTTACAGAGTAGCAATATTAGTGGGGGCATTACCCAGGGTAGCGGGCCATGCCCGCAACCCTGGGCTATGTAATCGCAACTCTGTCAGAGTTGCCTGGGGTGCGTACCAGCCAACTGGAGCCCCATCCCACGCCTTCCCCAAGGGGAAGGAGCGCCACTCAAACGCCCTCAAACACAGCAAGTAGGGACTCCCGCCCCTTGGGGAGGGCTGGGGAGGGGCTTCGGGTTGCTGGGGAGGGGCCTCCCGCAACAACTCTTTTTGTTCCGGCGAACAGCCGGTTTTTTTTACCGCCAACGGCGGCTTTTTGATTTTGCTCCTTTTCAGCCTGCCAATGGGCAGGCGCGGCGGTGGGGGTTGGCAGATATCCGAGAGCGGGCTCTCGGGGATATCTGCCAACACACGCAGACGCATAGGGCGAAGCCCTGAAAAGGAGCAAAACTTTTTGTATTATTCTCGCGTCCTGCCATGATACCCTGGAAACTCCAATGCGCCTCTCCTCGCACCTCTTAATGAATGACAAGATTTTCACCGTTTACATGAGTTCCCGCCCCTTGGCTAATACTGCCTCGGGGCTTACATTGGCGGGCGCGGGGATGGCATTGGCGGGCTCGTATCATTTTATACGTGAGCTCGTGACGGAAGTCACGTGGTCACGTTTCGTACGATACGTGGCCACGTGACTTCCGTCACGAGCCGCCATCTGTGGCTGCGGGGCGGCTGCCATGGGCTGCACAGACAAACGGAGTGACCATACCGCCCCTCTCTCTCACCACCATACCCGCCAATGTCACTACACGGAGTGAGGACAGCACCACCCTCGCCACCGCCCACCCCTGCACCGTCGCCGACAGCAGGGAAAGGGGCTGAAAAAAGCTCGCCGGACTTTGTGGGAAGTCCGGCGAGCTTTGCTCAATCCAAGATTAGCTGGCGAGCGAACTCCCACACCACTATGCCGGCGGTGACGCTCACGTTGAGCGAGTGCTTGGTGCCCAGCTGGGGTATCTCCAGACAGCCGTCGCTCATGTCTACTATCTGCTGCTGCACTCCCTTCACCTCGTTGCCGAAGACTACGGCGTAGCCGGGATGGCTGTGGGCGGCGAGGTCCAGCCGTTGGAGCTTGGTGGAGTGCTCTACCTGCTCTATACTATATATATAATATCCGCGCGCATGAAGGTCTGCCACGGCGTCTTCGGTACGGCTGAAGTAGCGCCAGTCTACACTCTCCTCGCCACCCAGTGCGGTCTTGTGTATCTCGTTGTTGGGCGGACAGGCGGTGATGCCGCAGAGGTAGACAGCCTCAACACGGAAGGCATCGCAACTGCGGAAGACGGAACCCACATTGTAAAGAGAGCGGACATTGTCGAGGACCACCACAACGGGCAGTTTGTCGGCCTGTTTGAACTCCTGGACCGTGAGGCGGTCCATCTCTATGGTGCGTAGTTTTCTCATTGTCTTGCTGTTAGTGCTGTAAATGGATGGTCATGTTGACATTGTCGATGGTCACGCTGCTCCACTGGCGCATGAAGTCGATGCCCAGACGGCCGTAGCCCTGGGTAAGACGGTTGTGGGGCGAGAGCGCCGTCACCGCCACACGGTGAAGGGTGAAGGGGGTGTCGCCGATGCTGAGGGCGACGGCTGGCATGCGGAAGACGCTGTTGTAGCTGATGCCCCCGACGCCCATGGTCGCCGCCAGCTCCCACTTGCCCTCGCGCGCCACGTCGGCGGCGAACGCCTTGTAGTAGGCGTTGTCGAGCGAACTGGTCGCGGCGCCGGTGTCTAAAGCCATAGCCATGCGCAGGCTGTCGCGGGTGACGGCGACATAAGGCACCTTGTTGAAGAAGAGGTTGGGGGCTGCGCCAGAGCGATGGCTCTGATGCGTGAGGTGTATCTGCTGTGAGGCAAAGTCTATGGTGTAGCTGCCAAAGAGTTGCAGCAGCGGCTGACCTATGATGAGCGAAATCTGCTGTGCGGTACGGCGGGCGCGCTCGTTGCCGGCAGTCATGTCGAGCACGGCAAAGACCACATTGCGCACGGTGAGCGAGCCGATGGTGAGCACGTCGGCCACAGCCATCTTGCCGCCCATGAGTCGCGTGCCGCTCACCTGGATGTCAGCGTCGATGATGCGCAGCCGATAGCGGCGCGCCAGCTCGGGGGTGATGACATTGTAGGCTGCGCCGGTATCGAATATCAGCCCCGCCTTGCGCCCGTTGACGCTGCCGCCGACCACCATGAGCTGCTGGGCGGTGTCGCCGAGCTCGGTATAGGTGAAGGGCAACGTGTGGCTGGCGGTGTCGGTCTCGTTGACACGCAGTGCAGAGAGCGCAGAGTAGAGCCGCTCCTTGCCGCGCATCTGGGCTACGGTGGCGCTGTCTGCCTTGCCTTCCATCTGGTCTGCCAGACTCCTGACGGTGGCTGCTGCACGTGCATTGTCGCCCATGCGGCTGTAGTTGTCGGCGAGCAAGAGCAGCATCGAACAGGCGTTGGTGCCACCCATCTGCTGCTGATAGCCGCGCACCAGGGTGAGGATGTCGTCGCAGGCCTGCTGCGGACGGTTGAACATCTGGTTGACCATGGTGCGGGCAAACTGGCGGATGAAAGGCGACATCTGCGCGCTGTCGGCGGCATAGACATCATGCAGGTCGAACCACCGGCTCTCGCCTATACAGGCTGCGGCACGCTCGTCGGCGCTCTGCGCCCAAGCCGAGAGGCTGCACACGATGCCGACGACGATGGCTGTCAGTCGGTGTGTCATCCTTCCTTGGTCTTGTAGGCCAGTGCGTAAGCCTTAATCTGCTTGACCATAGCCAGCAGACCATTGCTGCGCGTGGGCGACAGGTGTTCGCGCAGACCGATGCGGTCTATAAAGTAGAGGTCGGTATCAAGAATTTCCTGAGGGGTATGGCCGCTGAGCACCTGCACCAGAAGAGCGATGATACCCTTGACGATAAGGGCGTCGCTATCGGCAGAGAGATAGAGGCGGCCATCGCGGTAGTCGCACTGCACCCATACACGGCTCTGGCATCCGTCTATCAGGTTCTGGGGGGTCTTATACTGTTCGTCGAGCGCATCCAGTTCGTTGCCCATATCGATGAGCAGCTGGTAGCGGTCCATCCAGTCGTCCATATCGACAAACTCGTCGATGATGGCATCTTGTTGTTGGTTGATGGTCATGTCTTATTTTATTTCCTTGATTTCGTTTACGGTGACGAGCTTGAACAGCTTGTCGTTGGGGCGCACCTTGCCGCTCACGGGGATAGACACGCGCCATCCCTGCTGGGCAGTATCTACCGGGTGGAGGTCGTAGCGTATCTCTGTAGCGTCGAGATACATCACACCAGTGGTGGGACCGGTGATGAGCAGACGGTCGCCACGGTCGAAGGTGGTCGCCTCGACAGCCACTTCGGCCACGCTGAGCTTGGAGAAATACTTCATCACCTTGCCCACGAGCACCTTCTTCTCGGTAGCAGCCGAACCGTAGTGCTTATTCCACTCTCCCAGAGTCTGTCCCTGGTAGTATCCGTCCCAGAAGCCACGGTTGAAGACGGTGGCGAGACGCTCGTCCCAGCCATCCTTGCGCTCCTCGGTGAAGGTGCCGTCTATCACGCTGCCGATGGCCTCGCGGTAGCAGCTCACCACGGTGTAGACATACTCTGGGCCACGGGCTCGGCCCTCAATCTTGAACACTCTCACTCCGCTCTCCATCATGCGGTCGATGAAGCGTATGGTCTTGAGGTCCTTGGGGCTCATGATGTACTTGTTGTCTATCTCGAGCTGGTTGCCGGTCTCGTTGTCGGTGACTGTATACGAACGGCGGCATATCTGTACACACTCGCCACGGTTGGCAGAGCGGTTGGCGTTGTGCAGACTCATGTAGCACTTGCCGCTGACAGCCATGCAGAGGGCGCCGTGGCAGAACATCTCGATGCGTATGAGCTCGCCCTTGGGTCCGCAGATGTGCTGCTCTTCTATCTGGCGATAGATGGCTACCACCTGGTCCATATTGAGTTCGCGGGCAAGCACCACGACATCGGCAAACTGGGCATAGAAACGCAGCGCCTCGATGTTGGAGATATTGAGCTGGGTGGAGAGATGCACCTCTACGCCGATGCGGTTGCAATAGGTCATCACCGCCACATCTGAGGCTATCACCGCCGAGATGTGGGCTTCCTTGGCGGCGTCGACTATCTCGTGCATCGTGTCTATATCGCCGTCGTAGATGATGGTATTGACGGTAAGATAGGTCTTGATGCCATGGCTGTTGCACGTAGATGCGATGTCGCGCAGGTCATCTATGGTGAAATGATTGGCAGAGTGGGACCGCATGTTCAACTGTCCTATGCCGAAATACACCGAGTTGGCTCCGGCTTGTATGGCTGCGACCAAACTTTCACGCGAGCCGACAGGTGCCATAATCTCAAAATCAGATAATTTTGCATTCATGGTTGCAAAGTTACTGAAAGTCGAGGGCAGAACAAAATAAGTTCACTTATTTTTTATGCAGAGACACTCCGTTACTTGACAAAAACTGCTGAAAGTCGTGGAGTTGGCTCTTTTTGGCCTCCGAGACGATGATATAACCGCCAAAGTGGCTGGTAAACATCCGGGGGGCGCTCCCACCGCATCAGAACCTGATGTAGAGGCGGGCGGAGAGCACCAGGTGGTCGCCCTCATCATTGGTGATATACTGCAGGGCGGGCTGCACATCGATGTGATGGTCAATGTGTCGGCGCCAAGTGGCCTCGACCGAATACTCGCGGCCCTGATGGAATCGGGCATACTGCGCAGAAAGTCCGCAGGCGCTGCTGCTGTCGGTGTAGACACATCCCACCTCGCCGTAACGGTAGCAACCGCTGGACTTACGGGTGTTGGCAGAGAGCTGGACCATGCAGGAGACATCGCCACCGCCCTCACGCCACAGCGACTGCTCGCCATAAGCCCACCAGGCACAGCTCACCCCGCTGCGCGAACCGTCGGCATCGGCTATAGCTCCCTCGTCGTCGACGGGAAAGCGGCGGGTGTGGACGGCAGCACCCACATAATAGCGGCCGCCGCGCCAGGCATACTCCAGTTGGGAAATATTGAAGACGCCATCGTGGGCAGGACTGAGGCGGAAAGGGTTGTCGTGACGGTTCCAGCCATTGTGGCCCACACCATTGTATACGCTGTTGCGAAACAGCCACCCTGCTCTGCCCACATCCATATACAGCGTGAGGCCAGAGAAGGGATAGTTGGCTATGGGATAGCTCGCCGCGATGGTGGGGAAGAGGCCGCACGAGCTGTTGGTGAAGAGCGATGTAAGGGGAGAGGTGAAGAAGTCTTCGTTGACATTGCGCACGCCGACGAAGAGGCTCGCATTGCGCCACGCGTGCCTGTAGCCCAGCACGGCGATGGCTGCGGCGAGATTGGAGGTCTCGATATTGGAGAAGGTCTGCCAGTCGCCGACGATGGGGTCATGGGTCTTGAACGCATGGATGGTGGCAGCCTCGACCGAACCGGCTCCGTGGGCCAGCGGCATGCTGAAATCGAGTCTAAGGAGGTTGACCCAGTTGGCAGAGCCCCTCACGGCGTACTGCCCCTCGGTGGTAAAACAGCCGCCAAAGCTCTGGGGCTGCGCGCCGACGCAGTATGCGACGGCAAGGATAAGGGTCACGATAGTCTTGTTCATCATTGTCATGTCTTAGGTTGTGACGACGCCCGGCAGAGACTCTCTGCGACCGTCATCGCCGTGGCGACGGTGCATGATGCGGCACCCTCGGCCCACTTTTCTGCTCCCACCGTGCTGCTGTTGTGGCTCTCTGGGCACAGCCTATACCTCTATTTTATACACATTGGTCTCCTTGCTGCCGAAGCCCATGTGGCGGTAGAGCCTGTTGGCAGCCACGCGCGAGGGGCGCGAGGTGAGCATCACCGTGCAGGGCGACACCCTCCGCGCCTGGTCTATGGCACTCTCCACCAGGCGTGTGCCTATGCCGCGGCCACGCCATCGGGCATCGACCACCACATCCTCTATCCAGGCACGGCGGCCCGTGGGGATGGTGTAGATACACACCGACGCCATGCCCACGATGCGCTCTCCGGCGCGAGCCACCAGCAGATGGCAGTGGGGCAAGGCAAGCATCTCGGAGATACGGGCAGAGTCGGCCGAAGCCTCATCGGTGAGTTGGGCCAGAAGCCGCGAGATGTCGGCTTCGGCATCGGGAGTAAGCTCGACGAGCCTACCCACCACGGGGGATATGTCGCTACTTGTGGTCATTGGCTTTGATTTTCATTGTTCTGAGCACAGCCTTCTGGCCGGCAGTGATGCGGTAGCTCTCACAGGCTTTCTGGATGGTCTTGTTGTGTACCCAGACGCCGAGCCTGCGCTGCTGCAGATAGGGAATGGCGGCATCCCACTGCTTGGCAAGCGCCGTGGCAAAAAACCATGCCTCCATCATCCTCACGTAATACTCGTCACTCTCCACGGCGGCGGCGGTGTCGAGCACCGATGGGCTGAAACGGCTGTCGAGGAAGTGGGTCATCAGCATCGCCAGCCCGAAGCGGCAGGTGTAGACATGTGGCGAGCGGCTCCACTCCACGGCCTTGTCCATCAGCCTCGCGGGATGACGGCCGAAGACCTTGGGCGACATGATGTCGCACACCGCCCAGTTGTCTACATAGGGCAGAAACTCCTCGACCCTCGCCACACACTCGTCCATGTCCTTCAGCTGCGACAGAAGCAGCGCATGCAGCATATTCTCGTCGTAATAGCGATGGGGCAGCAGGCTGAGGAAGCGGCTGCAGTCGGCCTCGCGGGCAAAGTCCTTGGCAAAGGCGCGCAGCAAGGGCACCCGTATGCCGATGATGCTGTCGGGAGCAACACCGGGCACCAGCCGCGCCTGAAACTCGGCATACTGCCGGTCGCGCAGGGCAAGGAGGCGGGGATATAATGGCGTCATAATCACTGTTTGGTGTACAAATGTACAACAAAAAATCAATTCGGGCAGAATGATGACCGAAAAAACGCACACCGTCACCACATATTTTGTGCCGGCACGAACAGACGGGCTGGCGGAGGGTAGGCTGGCGGAGAGGGCGACTATGGCTATGGGCAGCGTATCCGGCACCAAATGCAGAGAGACGACCATGGCAGTCATTGCGTGGTGGGAAATAGTGGATGCGTGGCTGTATAGCATGATTTCAGAGCCCGATTTTTACATTTCACAGTTTGCAACCAGTCTATAGGTGATGACTGACAGGATATCGGCAGCAGAGGACAGGATGAGAGGCAACCGCCTGGAAACGAGGATGACGGCCATGGGCGCCGTCTGCAGCGGGCGGGGCTCTGAAGGGGGCTCGGTGGCGGCGGCTGGTGCCTTCAGCCGTAGCCGATGCAAGGTCGGGGTGGGCGCAACGGACGCTCCCGCCGCCTCGGAAAGCCAAAAAAATGTGTGATTTATAGACTCTTATGCGCCAAGTGTCGATATTTATTTGTACTTTTGCACCATTATTAATAATGTAATTACTATATTTATCCACATCATGAAGATAGAGAACCGCATAAACGAGTCGGTAAAGGCTGCCATCAATGCCCTTTACGGACAGGACGTACCCGAGACGATGATACAGTTGCAGAAAACCAAGGCCAACTTTGAGGGGCACCTCACACTGGTGGTCTTTCCCTTTCTGAAGCTGTCGAAGAAGAAGCCCGAAGACACTGCGCAGGAGATAGGCGAATATCTGGTTGACCACTGTGACGACGTGGCGCGTTTCAACGTGGTAAAGGGTTTCCTCAACCTGGTGGTAGCCCCCAAGGCTTGGGTGGCTCTGCTCAATGATATCAATGGCGACGAGCGCTTCGGCGAAAAGTCCGTGACCGAGAAGTCGCCTCTGGTGATGATAGAGTACTCTTCGCCCAATACCAACAAGCCTCTCCACCTGGGCCATGTGCGCAATAACCTGCTGGGATGGTCACTGGCACAGATTATGGAAGCCAACGGCAACCGCGTGGTGAAGACCAATATCGTAAACGACCGCGGTATACACATCTGCAAGAGCATGCTGGCATGGCTCAAGTGGGGCAACGGCGAGACGCCGGAGACCAGCGGCAAGAAGGGCGACCATCTGATAGGCGACTACTACGTGGCCTTCGACAAGCACTACCGTGAGGAGGTGGCCCAGCTCAAGGCACAGTATCTGGCAGAGGGCATGGACGACGAGGCAGCCACCGAGAAGGCCAAGGCCGAGGCTCCCCTCATCAAGGAAGCCCACGAGATGCTCGTGAAGTGGGAACAGGGCGACGCCGAGGTGCGCAGCCTGTGGCAGAAGATGAACGACTGGGTCTATGCCGGTTTCGACGAGACCTACAAGGCACTGGGCGTGGGCTTTGACAAGATATACTACGAGTCCAACACTTATCTCGTGGGCAAGAAGAAGGTGGAGGAAGGTCTGGCCAAGGGCCTCTTCTTCCGCAAGGACGACGGCAGCGTGTGGGCCGACCTCACCCAGGACGGCCTGGACCAGAAGCTGCTGCTCCGCTCCGACGGCACCAGCGTCTACATGACCCAGGACATCGGTACAGCCGAAATGCGCTTCAATGACTTCCCCATCGACAAGATGATCTACGTGGTGGGCAACGAGCAGAACTATCACTTCCAGGTGCTCTCGCTGCTGCTCGACCGCCTGGGCTTCAAGTGGGGCAAGGACCTCGTACACTTCTCTTACGGCATGGTAGAGCTGCCCAACGGCAAGATGAAGAGCCGCGAGGGAACGGTGGTCGATGCCGACGACCTGGTGGCCGAGATGATTAAGGACGCACGCCAGACCAGCGACGAGCTGGGCAAGTTTAAGGACATGACCGAAGAGGAGCGCCAGGAGATAGCCCGCATCGTGGGCATGGGTGCGCTCAAGTACTTCATCCTCAAAGTCGACGCCCGCAAGAATATGCTCTTCAACCCCGAAGAGAGTATTGACTTCAACGGCAATACCGGCCCCTTCATCCAGTACACCTATGCCCGTATACGCAGCATCATGCGCCGCGCCCAGGCCGAGGGCATCGCGCTGCCCGCAGCCCTCGACGCCGACACCGAGCTCAACGCCAAGGAGATAGAGCTGGTGCAGAAGATGAACGACTTCGGAGTGGCTGTCGCCGACGCCGGCAACAACTACAACCCCGCAGGTATAGCCAACTACTGTTATGAGCTGACCAAGGAGTTCAACCAGTTCTACCACGACTACAGCATCCTCAATGCCGATACCGCCGAGCAGAAGAGCGCCCGTCTGGTGCTCGCTGCCAACGTGGCCAAGATACTCAAGAACGGTATGGCGCTGCTGGGCATCGAGGTGCCCGAGCGCATGTAAACAGATATCACCGCCAGCTATGACCGCAGTAACCAACCCACCCGACTGGCGCCACGACACGGTGCTGCCACTTCCTGCCGAAGTGGTGGCCAACGCGTGGGCGGTAGACGCCGCCTGCTCGGGCAACCCCGGACCCATGGAGTACCAGGCCATCGACCTCGCCACAGGCGCCCAGGTGTTCCACTTCGGCCCCATGCACGGCACCAACAACATCGGAGAGTTTCTCGCCATCGTACACGCCCTGGCGCTGATGGAGCAGCGGGGCATCCGCGACAGGGTAATCTACAGCGACTCCTACAACGCCATACTCTGGGTGCGCAAGAAGCAGTGCAAGACCAAGCTCGAGCGCAACGCGCAGACCGAGGGGCTCTACCGCATCATCCAGCGTGCCGAGAACTGGCTCCGCACCCACACCGTCACCGTGCCCATCATGCAGTGGGAGACCCGCAAGTGGGGCGACATTCCTGCCGATTTCGGCCGTAAGTAATACAATAACATCAATCACATACACAATCATGGACACTATAAAGAAAGACTTCGCTTCCAAACTCTTGGAGATTAAAGCCATCAAGTTGCAGCCACAGAACCCGTTCACATGGGCATCGGGATGGAAATCACCCTTCTACTGTGACAACCGCAAGACACTGTCGTTTACCGACGTGCGCAGCTATGTAAAACTCGAGCTGGCCCACGCCATCCTCGCCCATTTCCCCCAAGCCACAGCAGTGGCTGGCGTGGCCACAGGAGCCATCGCCCAGGGCGCCATGGTAGCCGACGAGCTCAACATGCCTTTCTGCTACGTGCGCTCCAAGGCCAAGGACCACGGCATGGGCAACCTCATTGAGGGCGAACTGCCCGTAGGTGCCAAGGTGGTGGTCGTAGAAGACCTCATCTCTACCGGAGGCAGCTCGCTCAAGGCAGTGGAAGCACTGCGACAGGCCGGATTTGAGGTAGTAGGCATGGTAGCCTCATACACCTATGGCTTCGCCGTAGCCGAGGAAGCCTTCGCCCAGGCCGGTGTCAAGCTCGTCACCCTCACCGACTACGAGCACGTGGTGGAGCGTGCCCTCGAGACAGGATACATCCAGGACAGCGACGTAGAGCTGCTGCACCGCTGGCGCAAAGACCCCGCCCACTATCAGGTATAGCCGCCCATAATCACGTCAAGACCTATGAGCAGCAAATTTGAAAGCAGCATACGCGAGATACCTTATGCCCAGCAGAAGGTATACGACGCCCTGAGCGACCTGTCCAATCTCGAGCGCATACGCGACCGCATCCCCCAGGACAAGCTCGAAGACTTCTCCTTCGACGCCGACCACATAGCCGTCAAGGCGCCTATGGTGGGCGAGATAAGACTGCACATCATCGAGCGCGAGGAGCCCAAGACCATCAAGTTTGAGACCGAGCAGAGCCCTGTGCCCTTCACCTTCTGGATACAGCTGCTGCCCGTGACAGACACCACGTGCAAGATGAAGCTCACCATCAAGGCCGAGCTCAACCCCTTTATCAAGGGAATGGTACAGAAGCCGCTGCAGGAAGGCATCGAGAAGATAGCCGACGCGCTGCAGGCAATCAGATATGAATAAGTGACCGCAATGAACAAACTCTGGGAAAAGGATTTTGAAGTAAACAAGGAGATAGAGCGCTTCACCGTGGGCCGCGACCGCGAGCTCGACCTCTATCTCGCCAAGTACGACGTGCTGGGCTCGATGGCCCACATCGCCATGTTGGAGTCGATAGGTCTGCTCGCCCACGACGAGCTCGTGGCGCTTACCGCCGAACTCAAGCACATCTACCACGTGGCCGACGAGGGCCGGTTTGTCATCGAAGACGGCGTGGAAGACGTACACTCGCAGGTGGAGCTGATGCTCACCCGCAAGCTCGGCGACATGGGCAAGAAGATACACTCGGGCCGCTCGCGCAACGACCAGGTGCTGGTAGACCTCAAGCTCTTCACCCGCCAGCAGCTGATGGACGTGGTGGAGCTTACCCACAGCCTCTTCGACGAGCTGATACAGAAGAGCAACCAGTATCGCCACGTGCTGATGCCGGGCTATACCCATCTGCAGATAGCCATGCCGTCGAGCTTCGGTCTGTGGTTTGGAGCCTACGCCGAGTCGCTGGCCGACGACATGCTGTATCTGCAAGCCGCCTATCGCATGACCAACCGCAACCCATTGGGTTCGGCAGCGGGCTATGGCTCTTCATTCCCCCTGGACCGCTCGATGACCACGCGGCTGCTGGGTTTTGACTCGATGGACTACAACGTGGTCTATGCCCAGATGGGCCGAGGCAAGATGGAGCGCAACGTGGCCTTCGCCCTCGCCACAGTGGCGGGTACGGTGGCCAAGATGGCGTTCGACGCATGTATGTTCAACTGCCAGAACTTCAACTTCGTGAAACTCCCCAAGGAGTGTACCACAGGCTCGAGCATCATGCCGCACAAGAAGAATCCGGATGTGTTTGAGCTAATCCGTGCCAAGTGCAACAAGCTGCAGAGCCTGCCACAGCAGATAATGATGATTATGAACAATCTGCCTGTGGGCTACTTCCGCGATCTGCAGATTATCAAGGAGGTGTTTATCCCCGCATTCGACGAACTCAAAGACTGTCTGCAGATGGCCGCCTATATCATCAACCGCATGGAGGTCAACGAGCATATACTCGACAACGCCATCTACGACCCCATGTTCTCGGTCGAGGAGGTCAACCGGCTGGCAGCCCAAGGCATGCCCTTCCGCGACGCCTACAAGAAGGTAGGACTGGAGATCGAGGCGGGCACTTTCAGCGCCGACCGCAACATACACCACACTCACGAGGGCTCGATGGGCAATCTCTGCAATGACCGGATAACCCAACTCATGGAAGATACGCTCAGCGGCTTCCACTTCGAGCGTATCGCCGAAGCCGAACGATTACTCTTGGAAGAATGAAGCATATACATTATTATATAATAGCAATCGTGATGACGGTTGCCCTTGTGGCCTGTGGCGACGAGGGCAACCGTTTTAGCAGCTACCACTGCAATCTGACCATCGACAACAGCAAGCACCTCAACGCCGTGCTCGCCTCGGCGATGGACGCCAACAACGCCGGCACGTTCTGCATCATCGGCTTCACCCTCAAGGGCGGCGCCAAGCACTACACGTTCAAGAACAGCCAGGGACTCACCAGTACCAGCATCTTCAACGCCATCGACGACAGGATGAAGATGCAGGAGCACATCGGCATGAACGGCCGCCTCATCGTGGGATACAGCAATATGGAATACCCACCCGTCTTCTACGCCTACGACGGTGAATGTCCCAACTGCTTTGACCTCAACGCGCTGCCCATGCGTTCCTACCCGCTCAGCATAGACAGCAAGGGCACAGCCACCTGCGCCCACTGCCACCGCCAGTACCGCCTCAACCAGGGAGGCTTTGTGGCCAACAACACCGGCAACCACCTCACCGAATACCGCGCCGACCCTCCCCAGCCCCACGGCGTGCTCCGCGTCTACTGACGGCACCTCTGGGCGAAAGCCATCTATTTTGCCCAAAGTGTCAAAGAAAGTGGGAGAAATGTTTGATTATCCACCCACAAAAGCGTACCTTTGCGGAGTTAATGCACTTATTATGATGACACTTTCTCACATAACTGCTGCCGAAGCGGCGGCGATGATTAAGGACGGCGACAATCTCGCCCTGTCCGGATTTACCCCCAATGGCAACCCCAAGGCCATCTTCCGCGAACTGTCGCAGCGCGCCATCCGTGAGCACGAGGCCGGCAACCCCTTTGCCATAGGCATCTTCACCGGAGCCTCGTCGTGCCAGAGCGTGGAGGGCGACATGGCCAACGCCCATGCCATCAAGTTCAGGGCACCCTTCTCTACCAATGCCGACTTCCGCAACCACGTCAACCTCGAGGAGATTGACTACGAAGACATGCACCTGGGCCACATGGCAGAGCGCATGCGCCACGGCTTCTACGGCGGGATGGACTGGGCAGTCATCGAAGTGTCTCACTATGAAATCGTGGGCAACACCTGCCGCGCCTACCTCACCTCGGCAGGCGGCATCGTGACCACCGCCGCGAGATTAGCCAAGCGCGTGATACTCGAGCACAATACCTTCCACAACCCCAACTCACGTTTCCTCCACGACACCTACGAGCCAGCCGACTGCGGATTCGGGCGGAAGCCCATCCCCGTGCTCGCACCCTACGACCGCGTAGGCCACGACTATGTGGCCATCGACATCGACAAGATAGTGGGTGTCATAGACAGCTGCATACCCGAAGAGGCACGCGCCTTCAAGGACGTCGACGAGTTTACCTCAAAGATGGGTCACTATGTGGCCGAATTTCTGGTCGACGACATGAAGCACGGCCGCATACCGCCACAGTTCCTGCCCATACAGAGCGGCGTGGGAGCCACCGGCAACGCCGTGCTGGCAGCCCTCGGCGCCAACGAGCACATACCACGCTTCAATGTCTACTCGGAGGTGGTACAGGACGCCGCCATCAAGTGGATGCTCGAAGGCAAAATCATCGACGCCTCGGCCACAGCCATGACCGTCACCAACGAGTGTCTGCACACGGTCTACAACAATATGGACTACTTCTCCAAGCACCTCACCATACGCCAGAGCGAGGTGGCCAACAGCCCCGAAGTCATCAGGCGACTGGGCGTGATAGCCCTCAACACCGCCATCGAGTGCGACCTCTACGGCAACGAGAATTCCAGCCACATCTGCGGCTCCAAACTCATGAACGGCATAGGCGGAAGCTGCGACTACGAGCGCAACGGATACATAAGCGTATTCACCACACCATCGATAGCCAAGGGAGGCAGGATAAGTGCCATCGTGCCCATGTGCACCCACGTAGACTCGACCGAACACGACGTAGACGTCATCGTGACCGAACAGGGCGTGGCCGACCTGCGCGGCAAGGGACCCCGCCGCCGCGCCGAGGAAATCATCAACCACTGCGCCCACCCCGACTACCGCCCGCTGCTGCGCGAGTATCTGCGCATAGCCGACAAGGGCCACGAACCCCAGTCGATGACCGCCGCCTTCGCCATGCACGACACGCTGAGGAAGAAGGGCGACATGAGACTTACCGACTTCAGCGAATATCTCAAGTAGACTCCATTGGACAAGATAACCCAAGAGAAACAGACAGTAGAGCTCATGGTAAGGCTCTACTGTCTGCATTATGAAGGCCACAAGCAGCTCTGCCCCCGCTGCCGTGCGCTGATAGACTATGCCCACCAGCGCCTCGACCATTGTCCGTCTGGCAATGGCAAAGGCTCGTGCCGCCGCTGCCCCATCCACTGCTACCGCCCCGATATGCGCAGCCTCATGCGACAAGTGATGCGCTATTCGGGCCCGCGCATGCTGCTGCGCCACCCCTGGGCCACGCTGCGCCACTGGCTGTCGTGACCTCCGCCTCGGGCATCACTCTTCCCGCTGCCAGCACCACTCTCCCCGCTGTCAGCACCACTTTCCCCACTGTCAGCACCACTCTCCCCACTACTGGGGCAAGCCCATAGCGCCCCGCCGCCACCACAGTCGCTGCGCTGCCCACGGCCTTGGCCAGCTCGTATCATAAGTCACGAGCCCGCGTATCTTATGTCACGTGCTCACGTATCGTATGGCACGAGGACTCGTATCTCCCGTCACGAGCCGACGGCGACCCCCAGCGCCCCCCCCCCCGCCATTGCCGCTGCCGTCGCGTCGCCCTTTCTGCCAAGCCTCGATGCTCAGCGCGGCTGGCTTTCCCCCCCCGCCCGCCACAGCGCCACACAGGAGTTCCACATATATTATAAATAAACCTTAATATATACCATAAGAACTCTAAAATTTGGATGAAACCTTTGCATATATCAATTATTTGGCTTATCTTTGCACCGTTTCTAAATGCGGCAATAGCTCAGTTGGTAGAGCACGACCTTGCCAAGGTCGGGGTCGCGAGTTCGAGTCTCGTTTGCCGCTCTTTTACGGATATACATGTAGCCGCAATGGTGGAATTGGTAGACACGAGGGACTTAAAATCCCTTGGCCAGTAATGGCTGTGCGGGTTCGAGTCCCGCTCGCGGCACCTCTATAATTATTTATTTCTAAAACATTATGCGTAAAACTCTTTTATTTTCGTTAACCGCAGGCTCATTCCTCATGATGACATCTTGCTCTAAGATGGGACCCCTGTCTGCAGACAATTTCACAGTTACTCCCAAACCTCTCGAGACTCAGGCCGGCGTGGTATCAGCCACTGTCAACGGCGCATTCCCCGAGAAGTATATGAAGAAGAAGGCCGTGGTAACAGTCACCCCCGAGCTGCGCTTTGGCGACGGCAAGGTGGTCAAGGGCGAAGCCGCCACATTCCAGGGCGAAAAGGTAATGGGCAACGACCAGGTTATCTCTTACCGCATGGGTGGTCACTACACCATGAAGACTGCTTTTGCATACAACCCTGAGATGCAGAAGAGCGATATGTATCTGACATTCGACGCCCGTCGTGGCAAGAAGGTATACAATGTTCCCGCCGTTAAGGTCAACTATGGCATCATCGCCACTTCAGAGCTCTATCGTCAGGCCCTCACCAATGGCGGTGGCTGTCTGGCTCTCGACTCTTTCCAGCGCGTTAAGGCCAAGAAGCAGGAAGCCAACATCAAGTTCCTCATCAACCAGGCCAATCTGCGCAAGAGCGAGCTCAAGAACAACTCTGTAGGCGAGTTTGTCAAGCTGCTCAAGGAAATCAACAAGGACCGTGAAGGCCTGAACCTTCAGAACGTGGAAATCCAGGCTTACGCTTCTCCCGAGGGTGGTTTCAAGTTCAACGACAAGCTGGCCAACAAGCGCCAGAACGTGTCAGAGAAGTACGTACGCAAGGAGATGAAGTCTGCCGGTGTTGAGGGCAACCTCGACGCTCACTACACAGCCCAGGACTGGGAAGGCTTCCAGCAGCTGGTACAGGCCAGCAACATCCAGGACAAGGATGTTATCCTGCGCGTGCTGTCTATGTATAAGGACCCCCAGGAGCGCGAGCAGCAGATTCGCAACATGAGCGAGGGCTTCCGCGAGCTGGCTGACGCCATCCTGCCCGAGCTGCGTCGTTCACGCCTCATCATCCACTACGAGACCATCGGCCGCAACGACGAGCAGATTAAGGCTCAGTACAACGAGGACGCTGCCAAGCTGTCTGCCGACGAGCTGCTCTACTACGCTACTCTCGAGGAAGATGCTGCCAAGAAGGAAGAAATCTATGCCAAGACCGCTCAGCTCTACACCAACGACTATCGTCCGCTGAACAACCAGGCTGTCATGGCATTCAACAGAGGCGACGAGGCCAAGGCCAAGGAACTGCTGGCACAGGCTATCACCAAGAGCAACAACGCTGCCGAGGCTAACGCCACACTGGGTCTGATTGCCCTCAAGAACGGCAACGTGGCAGAGGCTGAGAACCTCATCGCCAAGGCTGCCGATGCCAACGCGCTCAACGAGGCTCTGGGCAATCTGAGCATCGCCAAGGGCAACTACGCTCAGGCAGAGGAGTACTTCAAGGACTCTTACAACAACAGCGCCGCTCTGGCTCAGCTGCTCAACAAGAACTATGCTGCTGCCAAGGCTACTCTGAACAATATCAAGAACCCCAACGGTCTTACCTCTTATCTGCACGCCATCGTCAGCGCTCGTCAGGGCAACAAGTATGCTGCCAACTCCTACCTGAAGGAGGCTCTGCAGAAGGACCCAAGTCTGAAGGCTTATGCCGAGAATGACCTGGAGTTTGCCAATATGAAATGATAAACAGAACAACACTCTTTATACTGCTCACCTTAGTCCTTGCAGGGTGTGGCTCGGCTGGAGACCGATTCAAAATCGAAGGCCGACTACTCAACATGGACCAAGGTGAGTTTTACGTTTATAGCCCCGAGGGCGGCATCAACGGCATCGACACCATCCGTCTGCAAGGCGGACGCATGAGCTACGAAGTGATGTGCACTGCTCCCACCACGCTGGTAATGGTTTTCCCCAACTTCTCCGAACAGCCCATCTTTGCCGAGCCCGGCAAGAGCGTCAAGATAGAAGGCGACGCCTCGCATCTGAAGGAGATGAAGGTCAAAGGCACCAAGACCAACGAGCTGATGAACGACTTCAGAGAGCAGATAGCCACCGCCAACCCGCCACAGGTGTTGGAACGCGCTGAGCAGTTCATAGGCGACCACCCCGAATCGGTGGTAAGCAACTATCTGCTGCGCCGCTACTTCATCTCCGGCGCCACGCCCGACTATGCCAAGGCGCTGCAGCTGTGTCGCACCATGCGCAAGGCTCAGCCCAAGAACGCTCTGCTGGCACACTATGAGCAGCAGCTCAAGCAGCTGTCGCGCGTGACGGTGGGCAAACGCCTGCCACGCTTCTCTACAGTCGATGTCGACAACAAGAAGATAGACAACGCTACCCTCGGCAAGGGGCTGGCCGTAATTATGGCCTATGCCACCTGGAGCTACGATGCCCAACGCATGCTGCAAGACATGCGCACGCTCGCCAAGAGCAGCAAGGGCAGACTGAAGATTATAGGATTCTGCGTCGACCCCAACCGCAACCAATGCAGGGCCATCGCCAAGCGCGACTCGATACCCTGGCCCGTGATATGCGACGGCAAGATGCTCGAAAGCCCTACCCTACACTCGCTCTCTCTCTTTGATATCCCCGACAACATACTGGTCAACAATGGCGTGGTGATAGCAAAGGGACTGACCAACGACGAACTCAAACAGCGCATCGAGCGAATGCTCTGATGCGCCGTTTTTTTATAACATCCACACTGTCATCTACCGCTTAAATCAATAACACTATTATGCTGGTCAAAACCTATTGTGCTGCCGTCAACGGCATGGAAGTCACCACTATCACCGTAGAAGTCAACGTAACGCGAGGTGTGATGTATCATCTCACCGGACTGGGCGACTCGGCGGTGAAGGAGGGCAAAGACCGTATCGCCGCCGCACTGCAGAACAACGGCTACAAGTTTCCGATAGCCGACCTCACCATCAACCTCGCTCCCGCCGACCTGCGCAAGGAGGGCAGCAGCTTCGACCTGCCTCTGGCTATCGGCATACTGGCTGCCAGCGGAGGCATAGAAAGCCACTGCCTGGACCAGTATATGATGGTAGGCGAGCTGAGTCTCGACGGCCATCTGCAACCCATCAAGGGCGCCCTGCCCATAGCCATCCGCGCCCGTGCCGAGAAGTTCAAAGGCCTCATCGTGCCACGGCAGAACGTGATGGAGGCCGCCGTGGTCAACAACCTCGAGGTCTATGGCATGGACACCATCATGGACGTCATCCAGCTCGTCACCGGGCTGAAAGACTTTGAACCCACCGTCATCGACACACGCAAGAAATTCTATGAAAGCCAGTACCAGTTTGACATCGACTTTGCCGATGTGCGCGGACAGGAGAACGTGAAGCGCGCTCTCGAAGTGGCAGCGGCAGGCTCTCACAACGTGATACTCATCGGGCCTCCCGGCTCGGGCAAGTCTATGATGGCCAAGCGTTTCCCTACCATCATGCCGCCACTCACGCTGGCAGAGAGTCTGGAGACCACCCAGATACACTCCATCGCCGGCAAGCTGGGCGGCAACACGTCGCTCATCACCCAGCGCCCCTTCCGCAGTCCGCACCACACCATCTCCGAGGTGGCACTCGTGGGCGGCGGCTCCAACCCCATGCCCGGCGAGATAAGCCTGGCCCACAATGGTGTGCTCTTTGCCGACGAGTTGCCCGAGTTCAACAAGCATACCCTCGAGGTGCTGCGCCAGCCGCTCGAGGACAACCGCATCACCATCAGCCGTGCCAAATACAGCATCGAATATCCCTGCAATTTCCAGTTTATCGCCTCGATGAACCCCTGTCCCTGCGGATATTACGGCGACCCCACCCACCACTGTGTCTGCAGCCCAGGGCAGATAACCAAGTATCTCGGCCGCATCAGCGGTCCGCTGCTCGACCGCATCGACATCCAGTGCGAGATTACGCCCGTACCCTTCAAGGACATCTCCAAGGTGGAGCCAGGCGAACCCAGCGCCGTCATCCGCGAACGCGTCATCAAGGCCCGCGACATCCAGACCGCCCGCTACAAGGACTTCAAGGGCATCCACTGCAATGCCCAGATGACCGAGCGCATGATACACCAGTTTGCCGAGCCCGACGAGGCCTCCATCGCACTCCTGCGCACCGCCATGGAGCGTCTCTCCCTCTCCGCCCGCGCCTACAACCGCATCCTCAAAGTGGCCCGCACCATCGCCGACCTCGATGGCTCCGAACGTGTAGAGGTACAGCACATCAGCGAAGCCATCGGATACCGCAACCTGGACCGTGGCGATTGGGCTGAGAGAGGACTGTAAACTGACAATAACAAGTTTGAGAGTCCACTATAAGAAAAGAACTAATTGAGAAATATCACCATTCAATGACAACAGTTTCAGAATTGTTGTATCGTGAAATTGATAACACCTAATAATGTATAAGATGGAAAAAAAACTTATCTTCTCATGGGCAGAAAATGCAGATGGAAAAATTGTGCATGTTGACGAGGTGCCAAGAGGCCTCCAGTGTGGTTGCAGTTGTCCTCATTGTCATGAAAGGCTAATGGCTCGGCATGGTGATGTTAGAGAACATGGATTCGCTCATCATAGTGATAACCGTGGAGCAAACCTTGAGATTTGTTACATGGTCACCTTGTATAAATTAGCAGAGCAGATTGTTCAAACAAAGAAGAGAATTTATGCTCCTTCTTATTATCCTTAATTCCGCAACACTATAATTTAACTTTATTTATAAGTTCCTGAGCAACAAAAAGTTGCCCAGGATTTTGCCATGTCAGAATTTTCACTTATCTTAGTGTTGCAAAAAGAAAACAAGCAAAAC
>NZ_NPJL01000058.1:0-18890 GCF_002251325.1 Prevotella sp. P4-67 | reverse complement strand
TCGGGGGGTATGCCTTAGGCCTCGCCGCTGGTGGGGGCAATGGGAGGTATCATGCGCTGGTCCTCAGCGGTGCCGAGGTCAATTCGCCCGAAAGCCTGCTCGTACTTTAGCACATTCTCTTGCAACGCCATGAGCAGGCGCTTGGCGTGCTCGGGCGCCATAATCATCCTGCTTGCCACCTCGGGCTTGGGCATGCCCGGCAATGCCTGCGCGAAGTCTATCACGAAGTCACTGTGTGAGTGGTTAATCAACACCAGGTTGGCATAGATGCCTCGAGCCACCTCGGGCTTAATGTCCAGTTGCAGCTGCATGGTCTGCTCGTTATTCTTTTGGTCCATAATTCTTCTATATATATAATAAGGTATAGCAATCAGCCTTCCGAGCTATCGGTTCGGGCTGTGCGCCCACAAAATTACGGCATAATCGTCAAACCACCAAGGTTTCGGCGGAAAAGATTAGAACTTCGGGCGTCACGCCATTGACCTGCACAGGTTTCGGAAGATGCTCCTTCGGGGTGAAAAGGACTTGGGGTGTGGCGGAGATGGACAGCAAGAACGCGGAGGTGGTTATATCATTTGTGGAGGTCATTATAATCTTCACAAAGGTCATCATAATTTTTGTGGAGGCCATTATAATTTTTGTGAAGGTCATCATAATTTTCGTGGAGGTACCCTCCAGCGGCGTGGAGATGGTCATAATTTTCGCAGAGATGGTCATAAATATTGTGGAGGTGAGCACGGCGTGAAGGGAGGGGTAAGAATAAAAAAACGGGAAAAACTATAAAAATTTTATCACTATTTGTAGGTATGTCAGAATTAAGTTGTAACTTTGCAACCAACATTAGTAGGTATTCTATCGTGCATAGAGAACAGCCTATGGTGCAGAGGAAACTGCCATAGCGCGCTGAGAACTGGCTGTAGCGCAGCGGAAAGGAGCTGTGGCGCATGGCGAACTGGCTGTGGCGCTGAGCAAACGAGCTGTGGTGCATGGAGAACCTGCTATGATGTATTGAGAACAAGATTATTAACAATATAAAATTAAAGATTATGGCATACGTAATTAGTGACGATTGTATCGCTTGCGGTACATGTATCGATGAGTGTCCTGTAGGCGCTATCTCTGAAGGCGAAAAGTATTCTATCAACCCCGACGCTTGTACAGAGTGCGGCACTTGCGCAAGTGTTTGCCCCAACGAGGCTATCAGCCTGGGCGAATAATCGCATAGAGACAACACAACGATTTAGAGCGACACTCTCCAGCAATGGGGCGTGTCGCTTTTTTGATTGCTACGATTATGGAATTCCTTCAACTTACCGAGAAGCGCTTCTCCGCAAGACGCTTCACTGACGAGGCTGTCGCCCAAGCCGACCTCGACTACATCATGGAGTGTGTGCGCATGGCTCCCTCTGCCTGCAACCGCCAGCCGTGGCACTTTGTCATCGTGGAGAGCGATGACGCCAAAGCCCGTCTGCGCCGATGCTACGACCGCGAATGGTTTGCCACTGCCCCACTCTACATCGTCTGTCTGAAGAACACGGAAGAAAACTGGGTGCGCGCCGAAGACAGCCACGCCCACGGCGACATAGACCTCGCCATAGCCACCGAGCATCTCTGCCTGGCAGCCGCCGAGCGCGGTCTGGGCACCTGCTGGGTATGCAACTTCAATGTGGCTCTCGCCCGCGAGCTGTTTGCCCAAGCCCCGATGGAGCCTGTCGCCATCATCCCTATCGGCCACATTGCCAACGACTGTCAGCAGCCCGAGAAGAAGCGCAAGAGCATCGACGAAATCGTGAGCCGCGTCTAAGTTGCCGGCTGCGACCGAGCCGAGGACGACTGAGAACGCCACTGGGGCGACGATGATGCCGCTGATGCCACCGCCGGCACCTCTGCCCCAGCCCCATCTCTCCCCACAAACGCACATCGCCCCGCCCACATATCTCTATATGGGCGGGGCGATGCCATTGATGGGTATCAGTGGATGCGTGGGCTATGCTACGGTCGAGTCTTTGTCGAGGACTTCGTACTTGGAGTGCTTGCTGATATACTCGGGCACGATGTGCTTCATCTTAGCCACCGTAGCCATGTCGTCGTAACCGGCAGCGATGTCGTTCAGCTCTTCGATCTCGCGCTCGGCGTCCTCATATTCATAGCTGCGCACCTGGGCGATACGTATCTTCTCGTGGAATGAAGGCAGCGTGTTCTCGTTCTCGCTAAGCACCTCTTCGTAGAGTTTCTCTCCGTCGCGCAGTCCGGTGAACCGTATCTCCACATTCTTGGCACCGCTGAGCTGTATCATTCGGCGTGCCAGGTCGGCTATCCTCACGGGCTCGCCCATGTCGAAGACGAATATCTCGCCACCCTTGCCGTGGGTACCGGCTTCGAGCACCAGTTTGCAGGCTTCGGGGATGAGCATGAAGAAACGGATAATCTTGGGATGGGTCACCGTGAGCGGACCGCCCTCTGCCAGCTGCTTGCGGAAGAGAGGGATGACAGAGCCGTTGGAACCGAGCACATTGCCGAAGCGCGTGGTGACAAACTGGGTGACACCCTCTATCTTGCCCTCCTTGATGGCCTTGTCGAGGCTCTGCACATAAATCTCGCAGATGCGCTTGGAACAGCCCATCACATTGGTGGGGTTGACCGCCTTGTCGGTGGAAATCATTACAAACTTCTTGACGCCGTACTTGACACTGAGGTCGGCTATCACCTTGGTACCCCACACATTGTTCTGCACACTCTCGCTGGGGTTGTCTTCCATCATGGGCACATGCTTGTAGGCTGCGGCGTGGAACACGTAGTCTGGGCGGAACTCACTGAAGATTGCCTCCATGCGGTCTTGCTTGCAGATGCTTGTCACCACGGTGTGCGCCAAGATGTCTGGATAGTCCTTTTTCATCATCAGACGGATGTCGTGCTGTGGCGTCTCTGCCTGGTCTATGAGCATCATCTCTGCGGGATGATAGATGGCTATCTGTCGCACCATCTCGCTGCCTATCGAGCCAGCCGAACCTGTGATGAGCACCTTGCGGCCGCTGAGCAGCTTGCCCACACTGTCCATGTCGACTTTGATTTCTTCGCGTGGCAGCAAGTCCTCTATCTTCACCTCTCGCATCGACACCTTCATCTGTGTCTCGCCATCCTTGTCCCACTTCTCTGTGCTCTGGGCAACGTATATCTTAAGTCCTGCCTCGATGAAGAGGTCCTGCAGTTTGCGGTTCTTCAGAAAGAGGTCGTGCTTGAGCGGACTCACCATCACTGCCTCTATCTTGCGCTTGCGTATGATGGCAGCCAGGTCCTCTCGGGTCGAATAGATGTGTCGTCCCATGAGTCTTTCCTTGTAGTGGGGCTTGCTGTCGCCGATGTATCCGTCGATGACAAACTTGACGGGCTTGGTGTTCAGCGCCTCGTTGGTGATGGCTATGGCTCCGGCGTGGGTTCCGTAGATGAGGGTGCGGCGTGCGTGGTCGCCCACGAGAGCATTCTCAAACACCATCTTGATGATGATGCGCGAGATGCACAACACGGTGAGTATGCCGCCAAAGATGGCTATCAGCTTACGTCCGGTGAAGGCATAGAAGACATTCTCCCAACCGTAGTTGATGACTGCATAATTGAACGCAAGATAGACAAAGAACGCCAGAAGCGTGGAGTAGGCTATGCGCAACAAGTCTACAAACTGCGAAAAGCGCAGTATGCCCGAATAGGTACGAAAGACACGGAAGCCCACGACATTGGCGGCGCAGATAGCCAGCAATGAGGGGAACAGCAATGACCACTCGTTGAGGATATCCTGCGCACTATGGCGCAGCCAGATAACGAACAGAGCGCTGAAGAAGCACAGCACGACATCAAAAATCACAACAGCCCAGCGGGGTAAGGCTGACTTGCGAAAATACCAGTTGTAAATTTTGCCCAGCATGATGATTATTATAATTCTTCACATCGGTAATTCCCCTAAGGGAAATCTCTTTCATTCTCGTTTATGCGGAAAACGTCGTCCTTCATGGTCCGCCATTTCGGACGGATTACCCGCATCGGGTTAGTCTAAGTAAACAAACAGTGCAAAAGTAACAAAAATTATTAACAATGTAATCATAATTCTTTAATATTTTTACATTTT
Organism: Prevotella sp. P4-67; assembly: GCF_002251325.1. NCBI lineage: Bacteria > Pseudomonadati > Bacteroidota > Bacteroidia > Bacteroidales > Prevotellaceae > Prevotella > Prevotella sp. P4-67. Next base: position 14,770 of record NZ_NPJL01000058.1, on the reverse strand, counting down.
ACCTCAAAAAAAAGCCAAACGGGGGGGGTAAAACACCCCTGCTGGCGCAAAAATCACTCCCAAATATATAAATATGCCGTTTGCCGTGTTACCAGATGACTGCTCTCAGTCTATGGTCTTTTACAAGGCATCTTTTGTTTGTTTTGTTATTCGCAATAGCTCGTTATTACTCATTAAAAGCCAAAAGTATTTGCATTTCCTGCTGTGAGTAACGCCTTCGGCTAAGCGCAACACTTACAGCGTTGCATTTCTTTTTTGTATGTATACCCAGGGTAGAGGCGCTGCGCACCTCAACCCTGGGCTGGGGAATCGCAACTCCTACAGAGTTGCCGGGGGTGCGTACCGTCTGCCTATATGAAGGGTCAAACATATTTGGCAGTAATTGGCTAACCATGATGGATGGTATGCACCCAAGGGTGGAATGATGTTTGCCCATGATGTGTTGTGCGCATACAATGATGGGGTAGCCCATGGTGGATGGTACGCAACCTTGGCAACTCTGAACCAACGGTCACCGGCGTGGCGCAGTGCGCCACGGAAAGGTAATGGAGTTGTGATTACATAGCCCTGGGTTGTGGGCGAAAGCACGCTACCCAGGGTAAGATACCCCCACTAATATAGCAACGCTGTAAGTGTCGCGTTTAGCCGCAGGCGTTACCCCGACAGGACTTTTGCCAGCAATAAGCCAAACAAAATCCACTCTAAAAGCAAAATCCAAGCAAGCCCTAATGGCCGTTTGGGGATAAAGGACATACCCCTGACCGCCGTAGCCACCCTACCCTGCCCGGGAGTCTACTCCCGCCTGTCTACCGTGAGCAGATCAGAGGCTGGCAGTAACCATCACCACCGTCCGAACACGCCCAAAACACCCCGCCACACGAAAAAAAGCAGCGCAAAGCCAAGCGTAAGTCAAAAAATATTCCTACTTTTGCACCGAGGCGAGGCTCGCCGAGCCACCATGCGCCTTGCAATCAACTAAACGACATTACAAATATGAAGAAAACCCTTTTGGCTCTCGTCCTCCCCGTCGCGCTGGCGATAGCGGGCTGCCGGTCCCACTACGAGGTAAGCGAGATTACGCGCTCGCGCATCCTGATAGACAGCCGGTACGACACCCAAGACACCGAGGCGCACAAGTTTCTGGCGCCCTACACCCACAAAGTCGATTCGCTCATGAGTCCGGTGGTAGGCACCGTCGCCCGCGACCTGACCGTGCGCCGCCCCGAAGGCGCGCTTTCCAATCTACTGAGCGACATACTGATATGGGGCTCAGCCCGCTTCGGCGAGCATCCCGACTTTGCCGTATACAACATGGGCGGTATCCGCGCCTCGCTCGCCAAGGGCAAGGTGACCATCGGCGACGTGGTCGATGTGGCCCCCTTTGACAACAAGCTGTGCCTGCTCACCCTCACCGGCGCCCAGGTGACCCGCCTCTTCGAGCAGATAGCAGCAGTAGGCGGCGAGGGAGTGAGCCACGAGGTGGCACTGGTCATCAGCAGCGACCACAAGCTGGTTTCCGCCACCGTGGGAGGCAAGCCCATAGACCCCAATGCCTCTTACCGCATAGCCACCCTGGACTATCTGGCCCAGGGCAACGACAAGCTCGACGCCTTCAAGCAGAAGACGCAGCTGGTGTCGCCACAGACCGAAGAGAACAACGTGAGATATATCATCATGGACTACTTCCGCACCCATGGCACGGTCGACGCTGCCATTGAGGGGCGTATCAAGGTCCAGTAAACATAGGAGAAGACTTATGAAACGCATCATGATACTGGCTGCCGCCATCGTCGTATGTACCGCAGCCGCAGCCCGCAAGACGGTGACCATCACCATCATGCACACCAACGACACCCACAGCTGCATCCTGCCGCTCAACCCCAACCTCGCCGATACCGCCGTGGCAGGCCGTGGCGGCTTTCTGCGCCGCATCGAGATGCTGCGCCAGGAGCGGCTCAAGGACCCCGACCTGCTGGTCTTCGACAGCGGTGACTTCTCGCAGGGCTCACCCTACTACAGCCTCTTCAAGGGCGAAGTGGAGATAGAGCTGATGAACCGTATGGGCGTCAACGCCTCGACCATAGGCAACCACGAGTTTGACTTCGGCGTGGAGAATATGGCACGTCTCTTCGACATGGCCAAGTTCCCCGTGCTCTGCGCCAACTATCGCTTCACGGGCACACCGCTCGAGGGCAAGGTCGAACGCTATCGCGTGTTCCACGTCAAGGGTGTGCGCATCGGCGTGTTCGGCATCGACCCCAAACTCAAGGGTCTCGTGGACGACAAGAAGATAGGCGGCGTGGAATACCTCGACCCCATCGCCACCGCCAACGAGATGGCGCAGCTGCTGCGCACTCGCGAAGGCTGCGATGTAGTCATCTGCCTGTCGCATCTGGGTTGGCTCGAGCGCGGCATGAGCGACCAGGAGGTGATAAGCCACTCGCGCGGCATCGACCTGGTGCTGGGCGGCCATAGCCACACCTACTTCCAGACGCTACGCTATGTCAAGGACCTCGACGGCCGCCAGGTACCCGTAGACCAGAACGGCAAGCACGCCATCTATGTAGGCAAGATAGAACTGAAGGTGAAGCGCAAGTAATCACAGCGACCATCTACCACAAAGCCCTCGACGCTATCGGCGTCGAGGGCTTTGTCATTGATGATGGGGATGATTTACTTGAGGTGCTTCTTGAGCTGCTTGCCCAGCAGGGTGTAACCCTTCTCGTTGGGGTGCAGTCCGTCCTTCATGAAGCAGGTGGGGTCAATCTTGCCCGAGCCGTCCTTGAGAGTCAGGCAGTCGGTGAGGTCTACGAGTTCGGTCTTGTCGTCTGCCACAAACTTCTGCTCGAGCAGCTGGTTGATGCGTGCCACCTTGACCTCACGGTTCTTGGCGGGATAGACCTTGAGCACGTGAATCTTGGCCTGGGGCTGGCGCTCACGGATGAGGGCTGTGAGGTCAACGATACCCTGTGCTATCTCCTCCTCGGTGTTGACATAGTAGTTGTTGATACCGATGAGCAGACAGATGTGCTTGGGTTTGCAGCCCTCGAGCTCTCCGTGGTAGATACGCCAGAATACGTTCTCTATACGGTCCCATCCGAAGCCCATATTGGTAACGCGGCGCTTGCCGAAGGTCTTGCCCCAGGCGGCTCCGCCATTGTTGACACCGTTGACGGGATTGCCGCCCCAGAAGTGGGTGATAGAGTTGCCGATAAGCAGTATCTCGGGGTCGGTAGTGTGGTTGAGCTCGACCACCTGGTTATGGCGCACGCGCCATTCATAGCATCCGTCGCGACGCTGTGTGACGGGAGGGAACACCTTGTTGGGTGCGTCCTCGGCGAGCATCTCGCGCAGCTTCTTGATATAGGCGTCGGCATAGACGCGGCAACCCAGGTCGTTGGGGTGAGAACCCTCTATCATATACTCTTCGCCAAAGGCGATGTCGGCCTTGTTCATATAGAAGAGGTTCTTGACTCCCTCTGCCTTGAGCTCATCGTAGGCTTTGTGGAGAGCGGCGTTGCCACGGTTGTACTTGGCGGCGACATTGGCGCGGAACACGCTGTCGGGCGTGGGGTGGCACTCGCAGAGCAGGATGGGGGCATCGCTCTTGGCGCGCAGCTTCATCACACCCTCCTTGGCACGCTTGATGATTTCGGGCTCCTTGAGGTTGAAGCTGTTGGGCATAGCATCAACGACGAAGGCACGGGCGTTGATCTCGCTGAGCATGTCGAAAACGGCAGGCTCCATGCGGGCTGAGCCCGAGAAGCCCAGATTGATGACGGGATATTCCATCTCGCGCTCCACGATATTGGTAATCGCCATACCGGGACGCGAGGGAGAGGCACCCTGGATGATGGACGAGCCGTAGATGACGATGGGGCGCTCGGGCGACTGGTGGATGAACTGGAAGCTGGCATTGGCGTCGACACCTACCTCGAGCCACTTCACGCCGTTGTAGTTGGGCAGATAGAGGGTATACTCCACGCCACGGCTCTTGTTCTTGAAGGTCAGGTTCTGCCATTCCATGCGGGCGGTGTCGGCCTTCATCTTCCAACTCATGTGGTTGGCTATCCAGTGGGTATCACCGTCGGGAGTCTTGCCGTAGAGGTCTACGCCCGACTTGTTGATACCGGTCATATTGAAGCCGTTGTAGTTGTTTGACGGACATCCGTAGCGCACGCGGATAGTCTTGGAGTTGGAGACGAAGCGCACGATGACGCCGGCGGTCTGGGCCTTCAGGCTCCACACGTTCTTGGGCAGCGTGGCAGCGAATCGCTCGGGCAGACGGTCATAACTCTTTCCCATTTCCTTGTTCCAGGCGCGTCCGCAGATGTAGGGCTCGTCACCGTCCATGGGGTTCATCCATTTCACTTGTTGTGCCGTGGCTTGGATGGTCAGCATCCACAGCAGCACGATCATCGAGATGTGTTTAATCTTCATTGGTTGTTTATTTTTAATAGTTAATGAGTTTCGTTTTAGGGTCTATTCAAAGTAGAATGTAAGCACTATCATCTTGGTGCGCGTCTCGCTGATGCTGCGGGCGAAAGGCTTCATCGCGTCGTCCTTGAGTTTGTCGGGATGGGAGGTGTCAAGGCTGTTGATGAGACTGAACATGAACTTGAGTTCGGGCCTCAACTTGAAGTATGGCAGGTAGAAGTCGCAGCCCAAGCCCACCTCGGCAAAGGTGTCATAACGCTTCAGTCGCACGATGTCGTCATCTCTGCCGCTCAGATTAATCATGGGGTTGATACCCGCCATGATATAGGGACGGTGATTGTTGAAGCGCGGCGCGGCGAAGATGAGGTCGAGCGCCGAAGACACGTAGATAGACTTCAGGTCCTGATAGCGCACGATGCGGTTGCCACCAGCGTCGGTCTGGGTCTGATGATGGAAGGTGAGATGGCGGTTGCCAAAGTAGAGGGCTGGGGCTACACGAAACTGGAAATTCTGACTCAGACGGAATTCGCCAAGTACACCCACGTTGAGACCAGCATCCCAGCGGTCCTGGTCGGCAGAGATGAGCACCTGCTGCTGGGTTCCGTCCTCGGCGGTGATGGTCTGCGGGCCTACGTTGACCATCTCCATATCCTGCATGTGGGTTCCCACGAGTATACCGAAATGGAATGGGCGCAGGTCGGTATAAGGGCGGTTCTCGACCTTGCGTTCCTGGGCATCGGCAGCCATCGTGGCTACTACCGCCATCAGGACAATAAGGATATATTTCTTCATCACGTGCATCACATTATATATATAATAAGGTGTTACGGCGCCCTTGGAGCTGCGCCCCACCACTATCTCTTGCAAATTTACGACAAAAATACTGAAACATACCCCAATTTCCGATAAAAATACATGACAGACAGTGAAAAGCACGCTCCGCATGACCATCATTGCACCGCCCGATGCCCTGACGAGTGAAAAAACCGAACAAGTTGCGCAACTTTTAGAACAGCATGTGAAAAAAATCGGCTACAACTCTTGCACAGTTTGCAATAACACATTATATTTGCAGCAGATAAATGGCACCGCCATTACCGACGGCGCCAATAGTATTAACTCAAAACACATAGATCATGAAAAAGATTTTATTTGTAGCAGTAATGTTACTGGCCTCAGCAGCCACATTCGCCCAGAACAGCGTAGGACAGTTCACATTTGCCCCAAAAGTAGGTCTTAACATCGCAGACTTCCAGAAGTGCGAAGGCTCTGATGCCCGTTTCGGTCTTGTTGCCGGTGGTGAGTTTGAATATGGTCTTTCTGACATGGTAGGCTTGAGCTTCGGAGCTCTCTACTCGATGCAGGGTGCCAAGTACAAGGACGGCGGTGTTACCGAGACCTTGAAGGCCGACTACATCAACATCCCTCTGCTTGCCAACGTATATGTAGCTCCTGGTTTTGCTGTCAAACTCGGTCTTCAGCCCGGTTTCAACGTAAACAGTGAGTACAAGGCAGCCCGCGGCAGTTCATCTGTCACCACAAGCGTAGACGCCAAGACTGTAGACCTCTCTATTCCAATCGGCGTTTCTTACCAGTTTGACAATGTTGTCATCGACGGCCGTTACAACTGGGGCCTCACCAAGGTATATGAGAACAGCGACTACAAGAACAGCGTATTCCAGATTACCGTAGGTTACAAGTTCGCCCTCTAATCCAGTATAGAGTTTAACAACAATGGGGACTATCCGCCGCTTGGTTGGCGTATAGTCCCCATTTTCTGTATCAGCATTGGCGTTACTTTCTGCCTTTGCCTCGGTTGGCTCTCTGTTCACGGTATTTGGCTTTCTGCCTTGCCGAGCCCGAGCCGTGGGCACCGGTGATATACTTTTTCTTCTTGGCTTTGGTCTTCACTTTACCGTCTTGACCGCCATTGCCTTTGGGCGCGCTTCTGAACACAAGTCCGCCCTCGATGATATCGTCGATGTCTGCCATAGTCTGTGATGGATTAATGATGGAACAAGCGTACACCTGTAAACGCCATGGCTATGCCATACTTGTCGCAGGTATCGATAACATTGTCGTCGCGTATGCTGCCTCCAGCCTGTGCGATATACTCTACGCCGCTCTTGTGGGCACGCTCGATGTTGTCGCCGAAGGGGAAGAAGGCATCGCTGCCCAGTGCCACGCCCTTGTTCTGGGCAAGCCACTCACGGCGCTCTTCTGCGGTGAGAGGCTCTGGCTTCTCGGTGAAGAACATCTCCCAAGTGCCGTCGCGCAGCACGTCTTCCCACTCGTCAGAGATATACACGTCGATGGTGTTGTCGCGGTCGGCGCGACGTATGCCTGGCTTGAAGGGGAGCGCCATTACCTTGGGACACTGCCTCATCCACCATGTGTCGGCCTTGCTGCCAGCCAGACGGGTGCAGTGGATACGGCTCTGCTGTCCGGCGCCGATACCGATGGCCTGTCCGTCCTTGACATAGCATACCGAGTTGCTCTGGGTATATTTCAGGGTGATGAGGGCGATGACCAGGTCACGGCGAGCCTCATCGGTGAAGGTCTTGTTCTGGGTAGGGATGTTCTCAAAGAGAGCGGGATCGTCGAGGCGTATCTCGTTGCGTCCCTGCTCGAAGGTGATGCCAAAGACCTGCTTGCGCTCGATGGGCGCGGGCTGGTAGTCGGGGTCTATCTGTATCACGTTGTAGGTACCCTTGCGCTTGTCGCGGAGCACGGCGAGAGCCTCGTCGGTATAACCCGGAGCTATCACGCCGTCGCTTACCTCGCGCTTGATGAGCAGGGCAGTAGCCTTGTCACACACATCGCTCAGCGCCACAAAGTCGCCATACGAACACATACGGTCTGCACCGCGGGCACGAGCATAGGCACACGCCAAGGGCGACAGCTCGAAGTCTACGTCATCGACAAAGTAGATGTGGCGCAGCGTGTCGGTCAGGGGCAGACCGATGGCAGCTCCTGCCGGACTCACGTGCTTGAACGACGCTGCGGCGGGCAGTCCTGTGGCAGCTTTGAGTTCGCGCACCAGCTGCCAGGAGTTGAGGGCGTCAAGGAAATTGATGTAGCCTGGGCGGCCGTTGATAACCTGGAGGGGCAATTCGCCTTCCTCCATAAAGATACGGGAAGGCTTCTGGTTCGGATTACATCCGTACTTAAGTGCAAGTTCTTTCATCTTGTGAGTATTATATACTTTCGGGTGCAAAATTACGAAAAAAAGATTACACCCCGTGGCTGACATACAGTATTTTTTCGTATTTTTGCACCCATATTGTTTATGAGCAATTATCAGATGTTATGAAACGGGAGTTAGAGACACTTCTCAGAGGATTGGAATCGGGCATCGTGCGCCATGTTGATGCCCGCCGGCTGTGGCAGTTGGTCACTCACGGTCGCCGCCCATCAGACAAGACACTCGACCGACTTGCGCTGCTTGCCGGCTTTCAGAACTGGAAAGACCTGCGCGAGGCTATGCGTGGCGAGAGCGACGCTGCCTTCGGTTTTGAAGAAGAAAAGGAGAAGCCTCGCTCGTCCCAGCCATAACGGGGGACGGGCGAGGCTTCCCGGTTTTATAGTCTATCCGCCTTGGACTTGCCGTAATTGGTTATATTATATCCCTGTCCTGGATAAGATTGACTCGATAGCCCACGGAGATGATGGCATCGAGGTTATAGAACAACGTGTTGCGCCGAACCACTCTCGCACCTTCTTGTTGAACTACCGAGATTTTCTCGGTAGTTGCCTCCTGGTTCAATTCATTCGTACCATACATGTTCTTCAGATGCAAACCGATGTTATCAGCGGAACAATCAAAATAGCAGCCAATTAACATAACTTGGTAACCAAACTACATATACACCTCAATCCCATTCACCTCAAAATATAGGAGCTGCGAAAAGAGTTTGACTTCCTCGAAGGTAAGCATCGAGGACTCCACATCATACTCATAGGCAGACTTGTCATCTTAGAAGGTAGTGACACCAAGCGAGGTGGCGATGAAGCGGTCGAGATTGAACTTACTCTTGGTGACACAAGTGAGGTTCGTCAACAGATATTGCATGAAGCGATGGAGTAAGCTACCTGATAACAGCATAGGAAAGATGCACAAAGTGCAGGAAAGGCGATGCGCCACGCCATAACTCCTTTGAAAATCGGGATTGGCTACCTTTCGTTATTGACTCCCACGCCTGAGAGATCGCAAAAGCTAAAGGTGCAGATGAAACGAAGCGTAACAGGAGGTGAAGACTGGGCTGCTGCCCACAAAGGAAAAGCCCTTGTCCTACGTTGCTTGGGCGCAAGACAAAGGCTTTACTGAAAGGCTGATTAGGAGAAGTTTCGCTTCATTGAAGTTTCATAGTCTTTGATGTCTTTACTTTTTACTAATGTCATCATCAGATTGCTTACGAAACCTTGAGCGATAAACCGAAATATTTGTGGTTACATCTTTTCCTCCTACTCGACCATATACTTTTATAGTGGCTTTTGCGATTAAGAAGCCCGACGGGAAATCTTCATCCTTCAACTTGGCAAAGTGAATGCGAAGTATCTTATTGTCAGTATTTTTCACAGAGACACCAACCTCTTCCTCGGTGGCAGAGATATCTTTCCCTTCATTGTTTCTTTCTATTCCAAAACTGCAATCTAATGAATAGTTAATATTGTCGCAGTTAGTGCATGTCAGCTCTAAATCACCATCAATATAAGTATACGAATAGATGAAGTATTTCGATACCTTAGGGTAAAAAGTTATACCTATTTCTTCGGGATAATAGCTGACACTTATATATTCAGGATTAGTATTTGAAGTAGCCTTAAACAAAAGGGGCGAGTCTTTCACTTCATCGCAACTGCTTAACATCACAACAGTAAGCAATGAAAATAGCATGATTAAAAGCTTGTTCATATCTATAATTTATTTTGGATTCATGTTCACAAAGGTACTGTTTTTTCTCATTCATGGAGCGATGTAGCAATTATTTTATTCCGTTTTATTGCTGTCCGCCAAAACTATAAAGAGTACAATTCTCCCGCCCTAAATCCTCTCCATAGAAGTATTTATAGTCTATCCACCTTGGGATAGACCCTCTTGCTACAAGTCTATCACATCACCGTCATCGGGTACCACTATCCCACCCTTATACTCCTGGGCAGCCTCGTCGGCATAGCGCTGGCGGCGGGTGTCGAGGTGGTCGTCTTCGGTGTGGTAGAGTATCAGATGCCGTGCTCCGAGCTCGTGAGCCACGCGTCCGGCATCGAGCGCCGTGCTGTGGCTCTTCTCATAGGGATAATAGCGGTCGCGGTCGGCATAGAGACAGAAGGCTTCGCTCATGAGCCAGTCGGCGCCTTCGGCGTAGCGACGGCAGAGCGGGTTGTAGGGTTCGTCGCCTAGACACACCACCACCGCGCCACCAGGCAGCGTGGCACGGAAGCCATACTGGGGTTCCTTCTTGGAGTGGATGTCGAAACTCTGCATCCCTATGTCGCCTACATTGAAGCCGGTACCGTCGCCCACTTCGTGCATGACCACACGCTCGCCCATCAGGCGGCGGTGCTTGGCCGAGAGCGTCTCGCCGCAAATCATGCTGATGACGCGCAGCACCTTAGCATGGCTGTACACATGAAACCGACCCTCATAGCCCGTAGCCGAGAGCACCATACGTATCACCCAGATGGTGCCCAGGATGTGGTCGGTGTGGGCGTGAGTGACATACATGTGATGCAGGTCCTTGATGGCTATCCCCGCCTGCTTGAGGCGCTGCAGTATACCGTTGCCGCCGCCGGCATCGACCAGCAGGGTGGTCGTGTCGGTCTGCAGGACAAAGCAGGTGTTGTAGCACCGGGTGACGGTGGCGTGGCCGGTGCCGAGTATGACGATTCTGTTCATCTATATATCTGTTTACTTATATATAACCATGTAGGTCGCTGTCTGCCCTACACCCTTATCATTCTACGCTTTCGTCGGCGTCTTCCTCTTCAGCCTCTTCGACAGGGAGGGGCAGTCTTGCCTTGCGCTTCAGATTCTCCTTAGCACCCATTTTGATGAGTTTGCGGGCAGAGGTGGCTATGCTCTTGCCAGCAGGAGCGGTGACACCCTTAACCTCGTCAAAGGCATGGCGCGTCTTGACCAGCATGTCGTCGGCGGTCTGGAAGCGCTCATAGAAGAGCTGCACCCTATTGACCAGTTCGTTGGCAGTCTTCATGATTTCTTCCTGGTTCTCGGCCTGGCGCACCTGTCGCCAAGTCATCTCCAGCACGCGGAGCATCATATAGAGCGTCTGGCTGCCCGAGATGATTACGCCCTGGTCGTAGGCGCTCTTCCAGATGTCGGGTGCATTGGCGAGGGCGAGCTGCAGAGCACTCTCGCTGTAGATGTACATCATCACAAAGTCGAGCTTGGCCTTCCCCTTGCCGGTATATTCGTAGTAGCGTTTGGCGGCGAGTTCCTTGATGTGGTTGCGCACCGACGTGATGTGGCGCTCCAAGGCTTGGGCGCGCTCTTCGTCGGTCTCGGCGTTGTGGTAGTCCTCAAAGGCCTTGAGCGACATCTTGGCATCGATGATGACATCGCGGTTGCCGGGGAAGTGGAGGATGACATCGGGTATCATGCGGCATCCGCTGTCGTCGCCACGCAGACTCTTGCCCTGCTCATCGCGCATGGTCGACTGCTCTTCAAACTGCACGCCCTCTTCCAGCCCCATATTCTCAAGGAGCGTACGCAGCTGGAGCTCGCCGAAGTTGCCCTGCACCTTGTTTTCGCTCGTGAGCGCCTGTGCCAGCTTGTCGGCGCGCTCGCCCACCTCCTTGGCCTGACGCAGGTTCTCCTTGATGGTGGCGTCGAGTTTGACCATGCGGTCGGCCTGGTCGCGGTCGTTGCGCTCCACCGCCTCACGCATCTGCTTGAGGTTTTCGTGCAGCGGGTTGAGGATGGCCGACAGCTGCTCACTGTTCTTGGAAGTGAGCTCTTCGCTCCGCTTCTTGAGTATGGTCTCCGAGGCGGTGTTGATCTGCTCTTTGATGAGCTCGGCCTGCTGTTCCATCTGCTTCGCCTGCTGCTGGCGCATCTCGTCGAACTGACGGCGATAGTGCTCGTCGGTCTCAGTCTTCTGCTTCTCATAGAGGGCCTTGAGCTCGGCACTCTGGCGGGCAAACTCTTCACCCATCTTCTCTGCCTGAGTCTCGAGCTCACGTCGGTGTTCCTCTTTCTGCTGGTCTATGGCAGCCTGCAACTGTTGGGCTTGCTTGCCGTAGGTCTCGGCTTGTGTGGCATAGCGTTCACGCTCGGTAATGGCCACGCTGTGCTGCTGTCTGAGTTCTTCGGTCTGGCGCTGCAGCTGCTCTGCCTGTGCCCTCAGGGTGTCGTTCTCGGTCTGCAGGAGCATGGTGCGTGCCGCCTGTCGGCTGTTGCCTATGCGCGCCAGCACCCACACCACGACGGCTGTCGCACACACGATGATAAGAGTTTCGATGATTCCCATAATACTTACTGTTATATGTGATACTGACAAGGCGAGCGCCAGTATGCTTGGCCTCGCCTTTTATGGCAGGTCTGCCGCCGTGATTGACGCCACGGCGGCAGACTGTGTAATCTTTCGGGTCCGCCAGGCTGGCAGCGGTGGCGCCAGTGGCAGACCGTTGTCGGTCTATGCTTCCAGCGGCAGCCTACTCATACACCTTGGCTTCGCGGCGGTGGTGCAGCACATCGAGGGCGTTGAACGCCAGTGCCTGCATCTCGTCTTCGCCGGGATAGCAGTGGATGGGGGCGAGGAAGCTGATGCGCTCGCGCAGACGGCTGACGAGATAGTCGGAGCGCACGAGTCCGCCGGTGAGCAGTATGGCGTCTATATTGCCACAGAGCACGGCGCCCTCGGAAGCGATATTCTTGGCCACCTGATAGATCATGGCGTCGACCACCAGTTCGGCGTGCTTGTCACCACGGGCTATGCGGCTCTCGATTTCCTTCATGTCGTTGGTGCCCAGGTGGGCTATCAGTCCAGCCTGTCCGGCTATGCGCTTGAGCAGTTCCTTCTCGGTGAACTGACCGCTGAAGCAGAGGCGTATCAGGTCGGCTGCAGGCAGCGAACCGGCACGCTCGGGCGAGAAGGGTCCCTCGCCGTCGAGGGCGTTGTTGGCGTCTATGGCACGGCCTTTCTCGTGGGCGGCGATAGAGATGCCGCCACCCATGTGGCAGATGATGAGGTTGAGGTCTTCATAACGGCGGCCTATCTCCTGGGCATAACGGCGGCCGATGGCGCGCTGGTTGAGGGCATGCCAGATGCAGATGCGGTGCATCAGGGGCGAACCGCAGATGCGGGCAAGGGGCGACAGCTCGTCTACCACGCCGGGGTCAGCGATGAAGGCACGGCAACCGGGTATCATGCGCGCTATCTCGTAGGCCATGATGCAGCCCAGGTCACAGGCGTGCTTGTGGATGGCTTGACGTGTGTCGTCGAGCATCTTCTCATTGATTTCGTAAACACCGCCCGAGACGGGCTTGGCGAGACCGCCACGGCCTATCACAGCCTCGAAGAGATAGTCGATGTCCATGCGCTTGAGTTCGTCGATGACGAGCTTGCGGCGGAAATCGTACTGGTCGGTGACTTCGTCAAACTGCGCCAGTTCTTCCACCGTGTGGCGAATGGTGCGCAGCATGATGGGGGTGGCGTCCTGATACACGGCTATCTTGGTAGAGGTCGAGCCGGGATTGATGACTAATATATGCATGGGGTCAGGCGTTTTTGAGTGATTGGAGGGCAGCCAGGGCCAGACTGTAGTACTTGCTGTCGGCATCGTCGCCGCGCGAAGGCATCACCACGGGCACATCGGGGCCCTGCAGCACAGCGGCTATGCGGGCAGAGGCGAGCAGGGTGATGGTCTTGTGGAACACGTTGGCCGCCTCGATGTCGGGGAACACCAGGGCGTCGGCGTCGCCACCCAAGGGAGAGTCGATGCCCTTGACGGCGAGGCTCTCAGGACACATCGAGGTCTTGAGGTCCAGCGGGCCGTCGATGATACAGGGGCCAAACTCGCCCTGACGGCCGCGCTCGATGATGTCGGCATAGCCGCCGGTATGGGGGAAGTGGCGCTCGTCGATATGTTCGGAACAGTGGATGAGCGAGATGCGCGGACAGTCGATGCCCATGCCGTGGCAAAGGGTGGCGAGATAGCGGGTCTGGCTGATGCGCTGCTCCTGGGTGGGATAAGGTATGACGGCGGCATCGCTGTATGCCACCAGTTTGTGATAGCCGGGCATCTCTGCCACGGCAGTATGGGTAAGCACCTCACCACGGCGCAGCAGACCCACCTCCTTGTTGAGGATGGCACGCAGCAGGATGTCCGAACTGATGAGCCCCTTCATCAGCACATCAGACTCGCCTCTATGGGCCATCGCCACAGCCTCGGCGGCAGCCTGGGCAGGGTCGGCATTGTCTACTACTATGGGTTCTATCCATCCCTCACCGGCGGCACGCTTCAGCGCCTCGGCCGAAGAGTTGTCGTTGGGACACACTGCTGCCACACGAACCTTACGGCCCAGTGAGCGCAGGCGTGAGATGAGTCCCTCAAAGCTGTTTGTGTCAGTCATTGTCATGTTTTAGTGGTTGGCGTAAGTTACATTTGCATTTGCGCCTCAAAATTACGTAAAAAACTCAATGCCAACAAATGTTTTCCGATAAAAAACCATACCGGCACACAATTATTAACAAGGGATGGCAGCGTGGGGAGTGTTGCGAATGACCGCAGGCGTTATACTCAATCTTATAATTTCCACCAACCCGTTTCTGGCAATTATCCTGCTGCAAGTAACGCCTTCGGCTAAACGCAACTCTTACAGAGTAGCTATATTAGTGGGTGCATTACCCAGGGTAGCGGGCTGTGCCCGCAACCCTGGGCTATGAAATCGCAACTCTGTCAGAGTTGCCGGGGGTGCGTACCAGCCAACTGCGGCCCCATCCCACGCCCACGACATCAACGTAATTTATACCAATGACAAGTCCATATCCAACCCACAGGCTACCCGTCAGCAGCGGCAACTCTAAACCGAAGGTCACCGGCGTGGCGATGTGCGTCGCGGAAAGGTAATGGAGTCGCCGAGATGCGTACCATCCACTATGTAAAATCGAGATACGACCCATTTGACAGGCCGTCAGCAGCAGCAACTCTGTAGGAGTTGCGGTTCCCCAGCCCAGGGTAGAGGTGTGTACCTTCCTGAAAAAAGTTGAATGGATTTTACATTAACCCGACTATAAGTTGATTGTTTTTTTACTTAACCCTAGTCAAGGTTGAATTTATTCTCTTAACCCTATTGAAAGTTGAGTATTGTCTT